>JAYEPK010000552.1:0-7878 GCA_034723935.1 Thermoplasmatota archaeon | reverse complement strand
GTGACCTTGGCGAGTGGAACATGATGCTCTGCAATCTCCATTTCCTTGAGATGGTCCCAGACAATGAGAAGGTTAATGTCATCATCATCCTTGACAAGGAGAAAGAGGGTGACACGAGGCTTCTGGAACTGAAGCAGGGAGGTTCCATCGAGCTCAACCTGACCGATATAAACCCTGAATGGACCGACGGGGAGCTCAATACCGGCGACGGAGAGCAGCTTCTCGAGTTCCTGAACTGGGGGGCCGACACCTATCCTGCCAAGAGGTACAATGTCCATCTGGCCGATCACGGAGGCGGCTGGAGGGGGATGTGCTGGGACGTGCTCTCGAACGATCATCTGGACCTTCCGGAGATAGGCAACACCATGGACGCATTCAGGGAGCATATCGGAAGGAACATAGAGGTGCTTTCAACGGAGGCCTGCCTCGTCGGCATGGTGGAGTTCGCATACGAGCTGAGGAGTTCCTGCAACTATTTCATCGGCGGGTCCACTTACGGATGGGGAGCGGAAGCTGAACCAGAGAACGAGAAATGGGAAGCGGGGAACTGGCAGTATGATGCCTGCTGGGGAAAGCTTTCGGAGAACCCGGAGATGACCGGGGAGCAGTTCGCTCTGGCAATGGGGGACACATTCTCTCCGTATGGCCCGTGGAGAGCACCCCCTTATATCCCCAAGGAAGGCTACTCCGATGTTTTCGGTGTGTTCAACCTGTCCAATGTTGAACCGCTTGTCGAGGCGCTCGATCTGCTGGCAAGCGAATTGATATCAAAGGTCACGGGAGTTGGACAGGCGGTCAACCAGGCTTTGCTGATAAACACGGTCATCGGTCATCCGGAATACCAGAGCAGTGAACTTTATACCGAGTACTTCTCCCATCAGATGGAATGGGTAGGATACAATGCGGTCTATACGAACTATGATGTCTACGATTTCGCCTATCAGCTTTCAAAGGCATCGGCCGGAACCCTCAGGTCTTCCCATGCACAGACGATAATGAATGCTGTCGATGATCTGATGCTCCTATACAGGAGGACCATGGACGACGGCGGTCATCCGGACGCACATGGAGTATCCATTTACATTCCGTACAGGTCCTCATCCTACAATTCTGCCTATGAGGACATCCAGTTCGCAGAGGATACACAGTGGGACGAGTTCATAAGGGCGGTCCACTGGACCTGAAGATGGTCATTCATCCTTTGATACATTCACGATCAGAGCATATGCCGATGAGATGTGGAGGAGCAGTTCATCTAACTGTTTTTCCTTCTTCGATAATTTGAATTCCCTGTTCCTCAGCTTTCCTTCGATATCTGCAAGTTTATCCTTCTGGATGTTGATGTCCACCAGCTGATGCTGGAGGTATTCCTGCAGATCATTGTAGTATTCCTCAACCTGTTTCGAATACTCCCTCCAGACCTTTTCCCTCTCTTCGATGGTTGCTTCCTTCTCCCAGTCATCGGTCCCGTCAAAGCTCTTCCTGATGCCCTTGTTCTTGAGAAGAGCGTAGGCCTCGTTGACGAGCTTCATCTGCTCCAGTGCTCTGGGATTCGTTCCGATCTTGTCCGGATGCAGTTTTTTTGCAAGGTTCTTGTAAGCCTTTCTGATCTGCTCAGGATTGGAATCTTCTTTTACCCCAAGGATCTCGTACGGATCGATATCGCTCATGTGCTCACCGGGGTTAAGATGAACTCATGCATATAATAGATGCTTTTTCGCTTTCAGCCTGTTCGTAAATATATTATCGGTGGAGCGTTTCTCACTCAAAGGAACGAATACAGGGCTACAAGGAGTGAACGATAATGGCCTGGCTCACCAGAAAGGGTAATCCGACATCGAATATAAGACAGAAGGTTCTCTGGACAATGGCCATATTGATAGTTCTAGGGACCACATCGTTCTTCTTACTTTTCCATACCGATCTTTTCATCTCCTATATGATCTCTGTTTCCATAGTGTCCTTTCTACTATTCTCACTGGACAAGCTTCAGGCGAAGAGAGGAGGGACCAGGATTCCGGAGGCAAGTCTGATCACGATCACACTGCTCGGCGGTTTCATCGGTTCCTTTCTCTCCATGGTCATTTTCCGCCATAAGATACGGAAGACGAAGTTCTGGGTCCTTGTCATTACGGCTCTTGCGATCTACTCAGCAATAGTCTATTTCCTTTATATTGGATAAGTATGTGTGATCATGCGTATCACTGGCAGAACGAAGAATGGACCCGGGATGTAGATCCCGGGTAAGAAAAATTCCTAATTCATATCTCGAGGCCATCGGAAAAAACAAGCTTCGCTTTCGGTTCTTTCCTGGCCTTGAAATTTGACCTATATGTCTTTCAGATTATGGTCAGGTCAAATTTCAAGATCGATACCGAGCTTGTCAGCAAGCTCTTTGTATCGGTTCCTGATCGTAACTTCGGTCACACCTGCGACATCGGCTACCTCTCTCTGTGTCCTCCTCTCGTTGGTCATGATGGAGGCAATGTAGATGGCAGCAGCAGCCATGCCTGTGGGACCTCTGCCCGATGTGATCTCCATCTCATCGGCACGCTTAAGGATCTCCATGGTCTTTGTCTGGGTCTCCCCCGACAGCTTCAGTTCGGAGCAGAACCTGGAGATGTAATCCTGGGGAGATGTGGGCATGAGCCTCATGTCCAGCTCCCTTGTCATGAACCTGTAGGTCCTTCCGATCTCCTTCCTTCCAACCCTTGAAGCGGATGCTATCTCGTCCAGCGTCCTCGGGACATTGCACTGCCTGCACGCTGCATAGATGGAGGATGCGACGACTCCCTCGATGGACCTTCCCCTGATAAGGTTCTTGTTGACCGCGTTCCTGTATATCCTAGCAGCCGTCTCCCTGACATTCCTTGGAAGTCCAATTCCGGCTGCCATCCTGTCAAGTTCCGAAAGGGCAAATGCAAGGTTCCTCTCAGTGGCATTGGATACCCTTATCCTTCTCTGCCACTTTCTGAGCCTGTACATCTGTGCTCTGTTCCTTGTCGGGATGGATTTGCCGTATGAATCCTTGTTCTTCCAACCTATCTCGGTGGAAAGACCCTTGTCGTGGATCGTGAGCGTCATGGGGGCTCCCGTTCTTGCCCTCTGTTCAGTCTGCACGGAGTCGAACGCCCTCCATTCCGGCCCCATGTCGATCTGCAGTTCATCGATAACGATACCGCAGTCTCCACAGACAAGCTCCCCCCTTTCATAATCCCTGATAATATGTTCACTACCACACTCTGGACATTTCGTGGTCTCTTCTATCTGCACCCTGTCCTTTTTTTCTCGCCTCTTGCGTATCTCTGGCGAAATCTCACTGTAATCCATAAATAGCCTCCTTATGATGTCCCCAATGAATAAACGCACGTCTCATTACATATAAAGCTTTCTTGTACCTATGATGCGCAATACTATTTAAAGTTTACGAAATGGTTAATATGGGAGGTATTGAATACGATCTTTCAATGTCTGGCTCCACTGTTTTATGTTGGTAATATGGATAAAAATCAGCTGTTTCCAAGATATTTGAACCGTGGCAATTTCATGAACGAACTCACAGTTTGCCCCCTATTATGTTCTATAAAAAAGTTTTCTTTTTTTTCAGAGACCATGATTAAATATCATATCCGGGTTTGACCTTCGGTGATATCATGATAGGTCAGGTAAGAGCATCCCATATACTTGTGAAATCCAAAGCAGAGGCCGATAAGATCCTAAGCAGGATAAAAGCAGGTGCGAAATTCGAGGATATGGCGAGAAAGTTCTCTCAGTGTCCCTCCGGCAAGAAAGGTGGCGATCTGGGATATTTCAAGAAAGGACAGATGGTCAAACCCTTTGAGGATATTGCATTCAACAGTTCCAAGGGAACGATATCACAGCCTGTACAAACCCAGTTCGGATATCATCTGATCTACGTGACCGATCAACGGTGATCCAACATCGATGGATCTCAACGTTACGAAAAGTGTACTACACCTTTTAAATAGGGTATATCCGGATGATCATTTGATGAAACGATCACAAGCTACCGAGGTCCTGATCGTATTTTTCTCCCTTGCAGCTTTGCTGTCCCTTTTTCCCGGGTCAAGCGACGCTTCAAATTGGAACGAGGGATCCATCCTGATCGCCCCTGATGAATCGGATGATCTTACGCTCACCGGGAGCCCAATAAGAACAGGTCATCCCGGAGATGAGCTATATTTTACGCTATGGGTCTCGAACGATCATTCTGAAGGGCAGCGCGTTGTTCTATCGGTCGCCGAGGGTCCTGGATGGACCACTGTCGTCACAGGTTCCGTTGACATACCGGCAGAGAGCCAACTTCCCGTTGATCTGTATGTGTCGATACCGGATTCCGATCTCGATCCTAACGATCTGTACCCGATCAGGGTCGAGGGAACTGCCAATCTGACCGGCGACAGGGCCTTTTTGATCGCTGTTGTGGAAGTTGAGATAGAGATAGACCACGAGCTGAACATAGTACCTAACAATGTCAAGGAGCTCAAGATGAACGTTTATCCCGGTCAAAGAACGTTCATTGATCTGAAGCTTCAAAATACAGGCAACATGAAGGACGTTTACAGTGTCGCGATCATGGAGCACCATTCCAGCTGGGATATGCAGTTCCGTGAGGGGACTCAGGAACTGACCGCGGAATTGGGTTTTGAGGATACCGACGAGAACTTCAGGACAAGTTTGATGATCAAGGTCCCCTCCTCGGCCCTCGAGGGACAGAATGTGAATATTATGATATCATCCGAATCCAGCTCCTCTGACCTGTACGGTGTTGGAAAGGTTTCGGACCTGGTATCGATCGAATTGACGGTCATAATGGGTGCATCGATATCCGTGGTCCCAACGGAGACCGGGGCCATTTCCAGCCAGGAATACATCGATACTACTTTTACTCTGAAACATTCCGGGGTGACTGGGGCGGTCATCGAACCCTTGATAACTGTGTATGCCCAGGGAACACCACAGACAGATTGGGATATATTAACAGCACCTGCCGGGCCGCTCCTCCTTGAAGTGGGAGAGGAATTGGAAGTTTCCGTAAGAGCAGTTCCCGATGGGCACCCGGTCGGGTATTTCGAGCTCGAGTTCGATGGCATATCTACAATGGCCGATATCCATTCATCGAAGGTGACCGCGTATTTCGAACCATTCTCCAATCTGTTGCTGGGGGACCTTTCCGGAGCCCCCTTCGATGTTGGAGAGGAGATCATTATCGAGACCACCATTCAGAACAATGGTGACGTTCCGGAGCAGGTCCTTATCGATGTCTCTGGATTTCCCGATGATTACATGGTCGAGGTCACTCCATCTCTTGATATCAATATCGAACAGGATGAGACAGTGCACCTGATGATCAGGTTGGAGCCCAGGGGGGTTGGGGTCGAAGATCCCTTCAATCTTACCATATCTGTTAAGAAGCTGATCGATGACCTTGGTGGTGAATGGGGGATTGCTGATGAAAAGACCATGAGGGTGGATTTCAGGGAGCTTCCGAACCTTGAGCTGAAGGATATTGATATCCCGATCAGATCCGTAGATGAAGGATCCATTGTTTGCATAAACGTGACCGTAGCTAATAGCGGCAATCTGAACGTCAAGAACGCTTTGGTTGTGATCAATCAGATCACATTTGGCCTTTCGAACCCGGAGATCGACAGGACAGAGGTCGATCTTGACCCTGGTGAATCCAGAATTATCAGTTTCGAATGGACAGCCAAACCTGCGGCAAGGTCCATCCGGGCAAGGATACTTGTACCCGAGGATCAAGATGAGATGAAGATCGATGATAATGAGATGGTGGAGCCCATCTATGTGATTCCTACAAAGGTAGATAGGGATCCGGGGAATTCAGGGGGTGAGAACAAGATACCGGCAGAGACCGCGATTGCAGGAGGAGCAGGACTCGTGATCGTCACAGGTTTGCTTGTCTTTTTCTCTTCCAAGGACGCTATCAGATATCCTCTGTTCCTTGCCCTTGGACCTCTTTACAGCAAGCTTCACCCTGAACACATACTAAACAACCGCCTTCGGAAAAGGATATATGTCTACGTGCAGAACCATCCCGGGGAGCATTTCAGATCGATCTTGACCCATCTCGATCTCACAAATGGAACACTGGCGCATCATCTCTATACACTTGAAAAGGAGAACCTGATAAGGTCCAAGAGAGATGGTTTGTACCGACGATTCTATCCTGCCGGGTATCAGATAGATGAGACGAAGGTGAGCCTTTCGGCGATACAGAGAAGGATAATGGGACTCGTTACTGATGAACCGGGTCTATCTCAGAAGGACATTTCCCAGAGGCTTCAGATATCCAATTCCACGGTGAACTACAATATCAAATCCCTTGCTGACAAGGGCATTGTTGATGTCCAGAAGGAAGGAAAGAGCACCTGCATAATCCCTGTCAAGAATCAGAACTCCTGATGTGGTTATCCATTTTGATAATATTAACTGATGTATTATATCATTGTGTTCAGATTATTCGCTATGTTCCATCTTGTAGAGACGGACAGAAAGGTCAGGATTTTGATCTCCGATCATTTTGACAGGACGGATCTTTTACGGATTGAAGAGGAGGTAGATGCTGTTATCGGAAGCCGTGACCCTGAAAAGATCTCACTGGTGGCAGAGCTTGATGGGTCGGATGGTCTGATAGGTGAAGTTATAACGGGTTTCGTACCAAGCATGCGGAAACGTGGAATTCGAGCCATCGAGATCAGAACATGATCTCAAAGTTCCCTTCTGAAACCATGTTCTTCAAGACCCTTGAGTATTGACGGAAGGGTCTGAAGGTCCGTGAACATCAGTATGTCCAGTTCCATCGTTGGAGCAGGTGCGGGTTTGTATCGGATCACATCATGTTTGACCTGGCACTTGAGGAGTCCTTCACGATCAATGAGCTCTACGTTCTGGAGGACCTGACGTCTTCCGGATCCGGCCTTGCAGAATAGATGATAGACATATGGTTCAAGGATGAGTCCCTGCTCCTGGGCGGATAATCGTTTGTAATTGATACGCTCCTTCTTGTTGATCTTGTCTATAAGAGCAAGTGCCATATCCCTGGTCTGGGGGTTGTTGTGGTTGATGGTAGCGCGCCCTCTTTTGATGGATTCCACGGTCTCGTTGAAGGCCCCTTTGTCCACCTTGAAGTTGTAGACAAGGTCGATGCCTACGGGTCCTATTTTCCTGTCCTGCAGATGCGGGTCTACGAAAGGACTTACATGGGCATACATTGCGATCGATGCGCATCTGATGGTCTGGTTGATCACATCTCCGACAGCCTTGAGGTATCTCATCTTCGAAAGGACTATGCCCTGCTTGGTCACCTCTACCACGACGGCTACAGGGAACTCGAAACCTTCCAGAAGTGTTTCTTCAAGGGGATATTCCTTAAGCATTGGATACCTCCAGAAAAGGGATGCAGAAGACTGCTATGTCCGAGTAATAGATAAGCTCTTCGGGTCTATTTCAATACACTTTCAGCTAACCCACCTTTGTCTTTATATGCTGATAGGAAGTTGTAAAAAATGGAGATGTCGGTTCAGCGGGGAGAATCCAAGAGTGAGAAGAATAACGATATTCGACACGACCCTCAGAGATGGAGAACAGGCTCCGGGTATGCAGTTGGCGCCTCTTCAGAAACTTAAGATAGCTAAAGCTATGGAAAAGGCTGGAACGGATGTTATCGAAGCAGGTTTTCCTGCGAACAGTGAGGGCGAGAGGGAAGCTGTCTCCCTGGTCGCAAAGGAGATAGAAGGGTCAGAGGTTGCTGTTCTCTGCAGACCGATAAAGAGCGAGATCGACCTCTGCGAGGATATTCTGAAGAAGGCCAACAGGTCAAGGCTCCATCTCTGG
>JAYEPK010000551.1:0-7897 GCA_034723935.1 Thermoplasmatota archaeon | reverse complement strand
CTCCGTTGAGGGACCTTCTCCTCCCTCGGTCTTCGTTGGAAGGTTCGGATATCCCAGGATCACGGTCGGCCCCATCACGGCTCCGTTCGATATCCCTCTTCCCGAGAGGCTGGGATCATCCAGGTTCATGTTCGATCGAAGCATGGAAGAGGTTTATTCCATCAGATCGTCCCTGGTCCGGGGAAAATACCGATTGGATGCCAGGATCTCTAAGGACCCGGGGGTGATGGGCTCGGAACCCATCGTTCATCTGGAGGAGAATCTCCCGATAAGGGGAAGGAAAATACTATCTTCCATCCAGGAACTTGCACTTTCCGCACGTTCTCTGGATACTGAGATGTCGGTATCGACAGATGGCAGAAGGGAACCGGAAAGACCGAATGTGGACTCCATCACCATGCCCATGGGGCCATCTGTGAACATAATCAAGGTAAATATCAACGACAACCCGAAGGTGCCAAATGCGGTTGAAAAGGCAGCATCCGACACCGACCTGGATGCATCGAAAGCCACTGCGGATCTTTTCAATAGTGGGATTGAAGCACAGCATCTGGTAAGATTGTTCTCAGTGGGTCTTCTCGGAGAAAAGAAGAGGCGAAGGATGGTACCCACAAGGTGGACGATAACAGCTGTCGATGACATCCTGTCGAAGGATATCAAGAGAAGGGTCATACAAAATGAACCTCTGGAGAGATACCTTCTCTACAGCGGAGAGCACTACGGGAACCATTTCCTGATAGCCCTTTTTCCGCCACCTTTCCGCTTCGAGATGCTCGAACAGTGGCAGAATGATTCCCTCTGGGGTAACAGCCCTGTGATCCACGATCATGAGGGACCGAGGGGGAGGAAGGACTATGCCTCATCGATCACCGGTGCTTACTACGCTGCAAGGTTGTCGGTCCTTCAGCATCTTGAGAGGACCAGCAGGAATTCAGGGATATCCGTGATCAGATGGATCACGGGAGATTACTGGGTACCGCTTGGCGTATGGGTCATTCGCGAGACCGTCAGAAGGGCCATGCTCGATCCTCCGGAGATCTACGAGACCATGGAAGGACTGCTTAAGCGGATAGACCAGCTCTCCGGTATGAAGAACTGGAGGTCAAGAACATCCTATCTGACACGGGACCGGATGACCACGCTTGACGAGTTCACCTGATGTTCAGTGCAAAGAATCGAGGAATGTGTCGATCTCGACCAGGGCATCTCTTATCAGATCATAGGGTTTGGAAACGGACATTCTGAACCCTCTCTCCTGATGAAAGAACGCACCGGGAATGACCCTGACATCATGGTCGTTGTAGAGCCTCTCACATGCCTCGATCGAGGGGATGTCGCTCTCATAGCCCAGGAAACCCACTGAGCATCCGTCCGGTTCGGACCACTGCACATCATCCCTTCCTTTGGCCCAGGCAGATACAAGGTTCAGTTTCTTTCTGATCTTTGAGAACTCGGCAGGGAGCACCTTGCCGCGGTTTCTGAGTATGGAAAGCGCGACACGGTTCCCCCAATGGCTTACCATGGGAACCGAGTATGCCTTCAAACGCCTGGCTCGGTTGATCGTTCTCCTGGGGCCTATCAGCCACCCGGTAATGAGACCACAACCACCGTAGACCTTGGTTACCGAAGAGGTGACTATCCCCTTTTCATATACCTCAACGATAGACCTTGTTGCATGGATCTGGTCGTCCCCATCGAAGGTAATCGCGAAATCACGGTAGACCTCATCCACCATGAGCGGAATGTTCCTCTTCTCAAGGAGAGCGGAGATATCCTCGAGCTGGTGGTCCGGGAGCATCCTTCCGGTTGGATTTCCAAGGTTCTGAAGAACCACGAGATCAGGCACTATCTTTTGGACCTTCTCCTTCAGTTCTTCCATATCTATCAGATAGTTCGGAGACCTGCGCTTGATGGTATGAACATCACATCCCATTGCCCTCGGGATCTCGAGGAGAGGGGTGTAGATCGGTTTCTCGACGAGGACCTTGGACCCTCTCTTCAAACTGGACATGAAAGCGAGGAAATTGGCTTCGCTGCATCCGTTGGTGAGCAATATCCTTGAGGGGTCCACATCATACTCCCCGGAGAGATACATGATGAGTTCATTATCTCCAAGGGGGTTCGAAGCGGATATCAGCTCCCGATCCGTCGAAAGGTCTATAACTTTCTCCCAGTTCGGTATGATGTTGCTCCATGCAAGATCGAACCTTGGGGGAGCTCTGTTGTTTATCCACTCAACATGTCTGAACGGCTGGGGGTCCATGTACATCCTACATCACCGGTGGAGTATCGACCAACAACATGATAAACGTTTATTGCCATGGAAGTCAGGGGTGTTTTGCTTATGTCCAAAAGGGATCGAAGACCTTCGACCAGGCGTAGCTTTTCAAGATCAAAGGTCGGTACCTATCACATGGTCCTCTGGACCGTATCTTTCACCCTGGGCATGGTGTTTTTACTCCAATCCCTGAAGGAGTTCTTTGCCTCGGTATACTTTTACAATCTCATCAGCTTGGCAGTATCTCCTGTTGTGGGACTGCTCCTCATCTTCTCTCTTCCTCTCATCACCGGCCCGATAGTGAAGAGGATAGGTTTCAGGAACACCTATCTGCTGTCAGGAGCTGTCATGGTAGCTTCCAGACTGCCGATGGGCATGGGCCTTGCAAGACCAGGGCATCTGATATTCTCCACCGCTGCACTTGGCAGCTCCATGCTCTTCATGACCATTGTACTGGCCCTCCACAGGAGAGAGAGGGAGACGGACCCCGAGGTCTTCTCCTCCCAGTCCGCCGTGGCATCCTTCGGTCTTGCCTATCTTCTGATCATGGTTTTCACAGCTCTGGGCCACGGGGTGGATGCATCGATCGTTCCAAGTTCGACAGGCATCATGCTCTCACCGGCCATCTCAACAATTCTCTGCGGAGCGATGGGCATCTCGCTCTATCTCCAGAGAGGTTCCATCATATTGAACAAGGACAGGAAAGGGGAAAAGGAAGCGGGGACGTTGTTCACGGGAGGCATTGCAGATTCATGGGCTCCCGCCTGGGGAATTGGAGGTTCCATATTCGTATTCCTTGCTGTGATCTCGAACCCATCGATAACCTCCGGATGGCTGGGGAGCGAGTTCCAGATGTCCCTTTCAATGTCCATGGCAGCCCTTGGACTGTTCCTACTTTCACTTCTATCCTCATCCGGCATGCTTCTTTCCATGCGCCGGACCTTCTCGAACCCGAAGGGCGCTGTCCTCGGGAATATTGTCCTTCTGCTTGCAGCTGCGAACATGTTCTTCTTCGGCTATCCGCTGCCTATGGCTCCGCTCGTTATCGTCTGGATAGGTATGGTGGATACCTGGATCATCCTTGATGCTGCAACGGACAGCAAGCCTTTTGCAGGGGAGAGCTTACGGATAGACAGCAGCAAGGGGAGCAAGATCATAGGGTTCCCCCACAAGTCAAGGAACCGATCTTACCCCGGACATTTCGGGAAGGCCATGGCACTTGCCATGGGATCGTTCGCTTTCCTCATACTCCTTCTCACGGTTGCCCTGAACTGGTCCTTTGTCCCTCTTGGATCCCTATTGGAAGGGTCCATCCCTTCCCTGATGTTCGCAGGCTTCGTGATCCTTGCACTTTCCGGGTTCTCATGCTCCAAGTTCAAGATGGACGAGCCGTCGGTGAATCCCGAACAGAGCAGTCCGCATCTCAACAAGGGCTCTCCCACGATGGCAGCAGGGAAAGGATCGGGGATGGCGTGGGGCCAGGCCCGGACATCTCCAAGACTCCGGGCGCAGTGGTTGACCGTGGGAGCTGTTACCATCTGTCTTATCATCCTGACCGGAACCGTCTCCGTCATCAACTACAGTGACGGACCAGTTGAGAAGAAGATGGAAAAGGGTGATGAACTGAAGGTGGCAACATACAACATTCATCACGGTTACAGCAATGACGGACGGATCGACCCCGTTTTGCACCTGGAACTCATCAGAGACTTAGACCCCGACATTCTCTTCCTTCAGGAAAGTGATTCCCTTCTTTTTTCGGAAGGAAACTTCGACCCTGCCTTCTACCTCTCTTCCAGGCTTGATATGTATCTTTTCAGGGGACCCGATCCCGGGACCGGCTCTCCCGGTGTTGCGATCCTGACCAGGTTCCCGATGAAGGATCTCAAGGTCCATTACCTGCCATCCACCGCGATCCAGAGGATCGCACTTTCATGTATGGTGACCATTGCGGATGAAGATGTCAGATTGATCGGTCTTCACATGGGACTTGAGGAGAAAGAAAGAGAGGACCAGATGATCGATCTCAGAGATATTATCGAAGGGTTCGATGAAGAGGTGATAGTTGGTGGGGATCTCAACACAGAACCCCACGAGAAGATGATGTCGCTTTTGAACCCTGACCTTTTCGGGAATGGCAATACAACATCGAACACGACATATCTGAACCTTGGAAGCGTTTGGCACTCTTCCACCAGGATGCAGAGAGATAGCAGGCCTATGGACACTCCAACATATCCCTCACCGGATGTTGACGACGAGCAGGCACACATCGATTACATCCTCTTTTCCGATGGCTTCGAGGTCGTAAAAGCTGGTATAGAAGATGGTGAAGGAATATCGGACCACAGGATGGTCTGGGGAGCCCTTACGGTAACATTTTCATAGCTTGGAACATTCACCCGGTGGTGATCTTCATGACAGATAGTATATCGGACACCATTGACGATATGAAAGATGAGATGATCGAGTTCACGAGAAAGATGCTCGAGATACCTGCAATGGCCCCCGAATCGGATGGGACAGGAGAGCTGGAGAAGGTCGAGCTCATTCTCGAGATGATAAAGGACTGGGGTTTCGATCGGATCGAGAGGTACGATGCTCCGGACGACAGGGTCCCTGACGGGACAAGACCGAACGTTCTCCTCAGGGTCAAGGGGGAGGAAGAGGGCCTTCCTCCTGTCTGGATATTCGCCCATACGGATGTTGTTCCTCCCGGAGACCTTAACAAATGGTCAGGTGATCCCTGGAAACTCAGGGTTGATGGGGACAGGATGACTGCCAGAGGTGTTGAGGACAACGGCCAGGATCTTGTCAGTGCCCTGTTCGCAGTGAAAGCGATACTGGGATCGAAAAGACCCAGGCGGGATGTGAACATCTTCATGGTCGCTGATGAGGAGGTCGGATCGGCCAAGGGAATGGGGTTCCTGATGAAGGAGCATGAGGGGCTGTTCTCCAGGGACGACCTGTTCATTGTCCCGGATGCGGGGGAGCCGGACGGTTCCATGATCGAGGTTGCCGAGAAATCCATAATGTGGGTCAAGGTCAAGACATACGGCAAGCAGGTCCATGCTTCTGTTCCGAACAAGGGAGTGAACGCAAACCTGGCTGCAATGAGGTTCCTTGTATCCATTTATGATGAACTGCACGAGAGATATCTCGATGAGGACACGCTGTACGACTATCCCAGATCATCCTTCACCCCCTCCAAGAGAGAAGCGAACGTCCCCAATGTGAACACGATACCGGGAGAGGACGTAAGCTATCTGGACTGCAGGATCATGCCCCATTACAAGGCAGATGAAGTGCTGAAGTTCATCATGTCGCGGGCAGAGGAGCATGCGAAGGAGCACAACGTGCAGATGGAGATCGAGACGCTCCAGTTCGAGCAGGCAGCTCCCCCGACACCGGCGGACCACCCGGTCGTTTCCATGCTGAGCAAGGCAATAAAAGAGGTCTACGGAATAGAGGCAAAAGCACAGGGTATCGGAGGGGGGACATGTGCCGCCATCCTGCGCAGAGCCGGTTATCCGGCAGCTGTCTGGGCAAAGCTCGAGGATACCGCGCACATGCCCGACGAGACCGCGCTTCTGAGCAATTACATCGGAGATGCAAAGGTATTCGCAAGGGTGTTCATGTCCTGATCCAGAGCTCATCATCGGACAGGATCCTCTCGACCGTCTTGCGGTCTCCCTCGACGAAGTTGCAGGTATGCAGTTCTTCTCTTGATACCCATTTCAGGTCCTGGCAGTCTATGACAGAAGGCTCTCCTTTCTGAATGTCACATCTGTAGAACATTATGACAACATGTCTGATCATACCATTCTGGTCGTAGACATGGGATGCGATCCCGTACAATGACAGAATCTCCGCTTGGATACCGATCTCTTCAAGGAGCTCCCTCTTCATCGAACTCTCGGGGTGCTCCCCGAAGTCCACCTTGCCACCCGGGAACTCCCACCTGTTAGGTTCGAAACGGGAGTCGGGGAGCCTCTGAGTGATGAGGAGCTTACCCTCTCTCATTATGACCGCAGCTGTTACGAGCACGGGCCCTTCCATATGGTTCCGAATGGTCTGTTCGTTGAATAAATGAGCGGTTGCACTGGGTAGATGTTTTACAAGGGGAGCATTGTTTAAAGGGGGTAGAGGTCATTGAGAGAGAGCTTTGAAATTCGGTAATCCGTTGTTAGCTTCGGATCACTTTGGCACCCACAGGGCCTTGCCCATGGGGAGAATTGGTTTTCCCGCCATTGTGTTCAGGAGACCACCTGCGGCTCCATAGAAGGAAAGAGCAGAAACAACAAGCAGGGGAACACCAACAAATATCGCCTGGGTATCGATCAGTATGTGAAGGACCAAAGCGAGGATGGCCAGGTCGATGAATACAAGGATACCGAACAGTGTTTTATTCAGCATCAGAGTCGCAACTGTCAATATAAGGCTGAATATCAAGAAACCAATAAGACCTATGGCATAATGATCGAGATTATAGTCGGCCTTTGTGAATATGGATATGATAAGTGTGATGGAAACAGAATACCACATCAGCGAATAGGCTGTGAACGCCGTAGCGCCAAAGATGTTCTTTCGCTTGAAATCCATGATCCCCGCGATCAACTGTGCTGTCGCACCGAGGCACAATGTCCAGGGTATCATCATCGATTTATCCAGGGATGAGCTCAGCCAGCCCATATCATGAATTCCGAGCACCAAGGCCGCCACTGCAAGGCCTATAAGACCAAGTGGCGCCGGTTCACAAACAGATACGGGTAGCTCCTTTATCGTTACTTTGGAAATATTCTTTGTCATGCGACACCCATTGGTCAACGGAGTTGGTTATTTGATGTTTTTGGTAGATCGATGTCAGAGGAGACCGGTAGCGATCAACCGGACCGGGTTTCTACCGCCCCCTCATTGAATTGGATGTGAGGTTTTCCATCATACGGCTCTCCCGTTGCATTCCCGACACTATGTCGGTTAACTTGTTCCGATCTCAACTTTGTCAATGGACCTGTGATACCTCCATGAGGACTACCTTGGCCGTCGTCGGAATGGCACTCCGCCAATCATGGGACAAATGTAATAATATCTCAATTCTGCAGGGATTGCTCGATCTTTTTTCAAAGGGTATGCGAAGTCTTTGACCAAAGTATAACTGCCAGTATATCCCATTGCTTTGATCTCTTCCATGATCTTTTTGGAAGAGTAAGGTAGGTCTTCCAACATACCTTTGATGTGTTCCTTGAACGGGGCTAATTCCCCGGTGTTTCTTTTTCTACTGTTATAATTGGGCGGTCTAGGGTTTTGTATGTATTTTTTAGCCGTTCTCCAGTTGTTTCCCTTTTCCTTGGTCACTTGGCTTATTGATATTCCGTGTCGGTCTTTATCTCTCATGTCGAACCACTCCTCTTCGGATAGCATGTCCCGTCCTCGATGAGAGTAATCACCGGGGTGGTTCTGCACTTTTCGACCGGCGTATGCAATTACACGTTACACGACAGAATAAACGCGAAAAGCATTAGAAATCATTGGCTACTCAAAGACTTAACCAATACCGCATGAGGAGAGATTTTCTTCTATTCTCCGGGAAATTTGGGTTCAATATCTCTTATATTTTTG
>JAYEPK010000550.1:0-7912 GCA_034723935.1 Thermoplasmatota archaeon | reverse complement strand
TAGATCATGATACAGCGCATCTCTCCCGGCTCCAGTGAGATCTTGTCATCCTCCACACGGGCCTTTCCGTCATCAAGGACGCAAAGCTCTATCATCTCCCTCTCGGTCCCGGTATTGTTGACGATGAGAACACCCAGGTCATCATCGTCGGAGATTACAACGTTCCATACCCCGGGGCTTTCCGTGTAATCGAGATATGAAAGGCATACACCGTAGGCCGGGGCCCCGGGGTCCGTGTCGGAATTGTCCCCGATCCCATCCCCGTCAACATCCGCCCATTCGTCAGGATCATCCGGAAATGCATCCTCGCTGTCAGGGACGCCGTCCCCGTCCCTGTCCGTTGTGCTGTCATTTCCCAGGCAACCGGAGAACAGAGTGCCTGCAAGAACGATAATTACGAGGGCAGTTGTCAAGATGGTGCCTTGTCCCTTGGACAGCAGGTTCATGGATAAAGGAATGGACATCTTGGTAGATAATATTTCACGGTCGATGGGATTAAATACAACATCTGTCTGCATGGGGCTCCATGGAATGGGAATTCATCCTGTCCACACTCATATCGCTCTTCGCGATCATCAACCCCATGGGGGCTGTTCCCAATTATGTGGCCCTTACCCAGGGATACACGACCTCGGAAAGGAGGAAAGTGGTCAAGAAAGCCGTGATAGTGGCCCTTTTTGTCCTCATCATATTCACGGTCATAGGGAGGTACATCTTCGATTTCCTGAACATAACAGTGGATTCGTTCAGGATAGCCGGAGGGATCGTCCTGTTCATCATAGCCATGGACATGGTCAAGGGAAATACTCCCCAATCGAAGTTGAACCCCAAGGAGAAGGACTTTCACATTGAAAGAGAACAGGTCGGCGTCATACCACTCGGTATCCCCTTGCTTGCCGGACCAGGTTCGATAACAACGGTCATGATCACGGTCTCCGACGGCCCTGCCAACAGGTTGCTTGGCATTCTGATCGTGGTCATAGGTATAATTATCGTGCTGACCTCTGCTTACCTTGTGCTCCGGAACTCGGATGTCATCTTCAAGAAGATCGGAAGGACAGGGACAAAGATATTCTCCAGGATAATGGGTCTTATGCTTGGTGCGATTGCGGTCCAGTTCGTCGCCGATGGGATTATAGGTCTTTTCGGGATATAGTCCCTCGATGAAAGGGACCACAGAAGCATGGGACTCCTACTATGGACGTAATCCGGTCGATTGGAAAGGCTCCCCTGCCCCGCTTCCTGATATGCCTTCCGGGTCCAGGATGCTGGATGTCGGCTGTGGAACCGGAAGCTCGATGCTCCAGGCACTTGAAATGGGATATGAAGTTGTCGGGATCGATATCTCGAGCAGAGCCGTGGACCGGGCAAGGAAGAGGCTTGTCTCCAGAGGTTTCGATGCGGAAGTACTGGTGATGAACGTTATGGACGATATCAGCAGCCTGGGTCCTTTCGACTGCATACTGCTCCATCATGTCCTTGATTCCCTTCCGGAAAAGGAAAGGGGATCGGCGATCGGAAACTGTCGGCAGGTCCTTGCAAATAGAGGCATCCTATCATTCCAGGACCTCTCCACTGCAGATATGCGGTACGGCTCCGGTGAGCGTATCGAGAGGAATACATTCCGGAAAAAGGACGGCATCTTCTGCCATTTCTTCACGGAGAAAGAGGTCCGAGACCTCTTCTTCGAAATGGAGACCCTCAAGCTGGAGACCATTGAATGGACGCAGAGGACAGGAACCGGTAGAAAGAGAAGGTCAAGGATCATCGGGATCTTCAGGGATCCTCGGGTTTGATCTTCGGGAACTCTTCCGGTGCGGAGATCGGTCTCTTCGTCTCCCTGTCGATGAACACCCCCCATTGCATTGTCTCGGCGCAGACAACACCATCCTTCAGATATCTTCCCCTTACCGCCCATTTGATCCCGTACATCTCCTCGACCCACATCTCACCGATCACCTCATCAAGGAGGAAAAGAGGTTTTTTGAAATCTATCTCGGCGTGGGCCAGGACCGGAATGGACCCCATCTCATACAGCTCCTTGAGGTTGATGTACCTGGCGATCAGATCGGTCCTCAGGTCCTCGGACCACCGGTGGTATACCTGGTTCGACATTATTCCGGCAAAATCCACATCGTAGCTGTTCACGCGGAAGGTCCTCTCGATCTTCGTATCTTCAGGTCTCATGGCGTTCCCTTCACTTCGGTCAACGTCGAACTTGCATATTGATTTGACCCTAGCAGTAAATGAAGGTGTTCCTCTTTTCACCCTCATGGGGAAAGAACGAAAGCTCTCCTCGAACACATGGTTCGATCCCAAGAGAACACCGAGGCTGGTCCTTGTCGTTGCGGGGCTAATCGCTTTCATGTTCATCATTGCAAGGTACGTCCCGACAAGGGGCCCGGAAGGAGGATGGGAAGGGCATGGTGATTCTCTCATTATACTCCATGTATTCGAGCTAGCCTGTCTCTCGTTCATGTTCTTCTCCATCCTCCATGCCTGGTACCGCTGGGGGCGCCAGAGAACGATATTCTTCTTCATGTTCGCTCTGATCTACGGGTTCATCCTGGAGGACCTGACAGTAACCTTCTCCGGCTATTACGAGTACAACCCCCATGCATGGATACAGGTCCATAACACCATGATGGCCGTTCCATTCTGCTGGACCGCCGTTATCTACGTTATCCAGTATATCATCGAGGAGAACCCATCCCTTTCCAGCCTCAAGAAGATCGAAAAGGGACTTCTTGCCGGAGTTCTGGCGGTCTCGATCGATGTCGGCATCGATTCCGTTTTCGTGGGTTACGGACTCTGGAGATGGCTCGAGGGACAGTGGTTCGAGGTACCACTTGCAAATTACACTGCATGGTTCATGGCGGTGGGGGGTTTCATCGTGTTCTGGAGCGATCTCGACCGCTGGAAGGCACCGCAGTTCCTCAAGGAGATCAGCATGACCGCCGGGATAGTTGTCGCATATGGAAGTCTGCTCATCATGGTCCTTCTCACGTATCTACTATCAGAGGTGTGGTTCCATTGGTGGTGAAAAGAGCGTTCCTGAAATGGTATCCGAAGGTCTTCATCCTAACCGCCCATATCGGAGGATGCGCGATCTGCATCTGGATGGGGCGAATGGACCTTCTGATCGCCGGGATCGCTTTCGGGATCACATCTTCGATGCTCTTTTATGACCTTATGCCGGGCGGAAAGGGGTGGACCATTTCCCTGATGAGGAAGTTGATACACCTTTGAACGGAACATATCAGGGATTCCAAATAGGTATCACAAATGGTATCAGGAATTGAAGAAGGTGATAAATTGATAGAATACGACCTTATAGTGATAGGGTCGGGAGCCGGACTGAACGTCGCTTCCGATGCCTATTCACAGAGAATGAACGTTGCAATCATCGAGAATGGACCTCTGGGAGGCACTTGTCTCAACAGGGGATGCATTCCTTCCAAGATCATACTTTACCCGGCTGATGTTGTTGAGATCCTGAGAGAAGCATCAAAGGTCGGAGTTCATGCCCGGGTGGAAAAGGTAGACTTCAAGCTCATCATGAAGAGAATGCATGATCTGGTTGACAAAGATGTGGGGGAAATGACTAAAAGCATCCGCTCGGCCTGGGGAAAAGGTCTGGACTTCTACAACACTACAGGGATGTTCGTGGGTAAGAAGGTGATAGAGGTCGATGGAAAGAAGATCACAGCTCCAAAGATACTGATCGCTGCCGGGTCCAGGGAAACGGTTCCTCCGATCCCTGGGCTGAAGGAAACCGGTTTCCTCACAAGCACCGATGTCTTCGAGCTCGAGAAGGCTCCGAAGAGCCTGGTGATGATCGGAGGAGGCTATATCGCTGCAGAGTTCGGCCATTTCTTTGATGCTGTTGGCACCGATGTGACCATAGTTGGCAGGAACAAGTTCCTCGTCCCCCAGGAAGAACAAGAGATCTCCAGGGAGTTGAAGAGGAAGTTCAAAGAGCGCATGAAGGTACATACGAACTTCGAGGTCTTGAGAGCCGGAAAGAAGGATGGAAAGAAATATGTCGTTGCAAGGGACAGGAAAACCGGAAAGGAATACAGGATCAAAGGTGATGAGCTTCTTGTCGCGGTGGGTCGAATATCGAACGCAGACCTGTTCAAACCGGAAGCATCGGACATTGAGACCGATGAAAAAGGCTGGATAAAGGTTGATGAATACCTGCGGACCAACATTCCCGGTATCTATGCAATTGGAGATGCGATAGGAAGGAATTTTTTCAGACACACTGCAAATTATGAAGCTTCCCTTGCCTGGCAGAACATGATGGTTGACAAGAAGGAGAATATGAAAAAATTGGACGAACACGCGGTACCGCATGCGGTTTTCACATACCCGGAGATAGCATCGGTCGGTATGAAGGAGAAGGAAGCTGTAAAAAAGACCACGGTGATGGTGGGGGAATCAAGCTACATGGATGCCATCAAGGGATATGCAATGGGTGATGATGGGAAGAGCCTGGTAAAGGTCATCGTGGAGGCCAGGACGAAAAAGATCCTTGGTGCCCATGCGATCGGCCCCCATGCAACTGCCATGATCCAACCTCTGGTCTATCTCATGAATGCCGGGAAGGGAACGTATATTCCTCTCATCAAGTCGCAAACCATACACCCTGCCATGGAGGAGATAATGGTCAGGGCCTTCGGCAACATGAGACCTGGAATCGGACAGGAACAGAACCTCGGTCATGATCACAAGCATTAGGATCACGGCCCTAAAACCAGGGCTAAGATAAAATATAATAGAACGGGCTCCCCTAATCGGGCTCACCCAGGGGGAGCACGCATGGGAAAATGGAAAGCAGGCATCTTGACAGCTATTCTTCTACTATCAGCATTTCTGGCATCCATACCTGCAGAAGCAGGTCAGGAACCTGCAAGGACACAGGGATCCGTAATGTACGTTTCTCCTTCGGGGTCCACGTACAACGAGGTCCAGTGGGCACTGGATAATGCGACGGAAGGAGACACCATCTATGTCGCTCCGGGGAATTACTCGGAGGGTATGAGGGTCGTGACCAACGGCATATCCGTTATTGGCAATTCCTCGGAAGGAGAGATAAGGATCGGAAAGAACGATATGGGCATCGCAGCCGTTCAGGCGAACTGGGTGAACATCTCCGGCATCAACATCACGGATCTTCTTTCACACATCAGTCTTCTGGTAATCACGGATTCGGAGAACGTTAGGATCAGCGATGTTTCACTGTATTCCACCAACCTCTCATCCGGACTCTATCTGAGCCACTCAAAGAACGTTCACATTTCCGGGATGAACGTCTACACCATGGTCAGGCTTCCGGTTCAAATAATGGACTGCGAAGATATCGATATCGAGGATTTCTATCTCGAGACCGATGGATATGATGTCT
The DNA here is from genome assembly GCA_034723935.1 of Thermoplasmatota archaeon. Lineage (GTDB taxonomy): Archaea > Thermoplasmatota > Penumbrarchaeia > Penumbrarchaeales > Penumbrarchaeaceae > JAYEPK01. Next base: position 2,502 of record JAYEPK010000550.1, on the reverse strand, counting down.
CAATTTATTCAGGAGGAGTTTGCGATGGGCTCCAATTCAGAAATGGCCAGATAGTGATGCGGAACACGACCGCGACCGGATTCAACTTCACCGATGTAACGAACGCCACGATAGACAATGTGACTGTCAAGCATTCTACGAGCGAGGGAACCGATTACATTCGACATGAGGAGGGCACCATCGAGATCTACAACACGAACATTGAGGACGATGACATCGGCTACATCGATCCTGATGGATATGTGTCTGTCTGGTTCGAGCGGAAGGTGTACATCAGCTTTATTGATAGATCGGGTGAAGAGATCCCTGCGGAAGGTGCCGATATCAACTTCACCATAGATGGAACAGAACACTATTCCACGGTGTATTATGGGAACTGGGATAACAGGACCGATGAGATGGGGACATTCAATATGTCTTTCCCACTGCTTTCCAAGTTCTACGATGGAACGATCCTGCCTGTAAACGGGGTCAACAGGATCAGTGCATGGTACAAAAATGACCTTCAGCAGGAGATCGATCTTGGCATCATTGATGCGAACACGACCGATGATATTCACATCCTCTTTGACAAGGTCTCCAGAAGGAATGGGACACTGAACGGGACCGTGACCTACAGCGGAGGACCGTTCAACGGTCAGCTTTGTATGAACGGGACGGTTGAGCTCATGGGCTGGAACTGGGATGGATACCTCACGGAACATCTTGATGTGAACGGTTCATTCCAGTATGATGAACTGGAGTTCGAGAGCAATTTCAGTCTGACCATTGATCCTCCGCAGGAGTATCAATACGCTCCCGGTTCAAGGTCCGGATATGATCAAAAGATAATTGAATTCGATTTCGTCGACAACACCACATTGGACATCGTCCTGGAATATGTTGAATTCGTTCCTCCGACGAACGGAACACTGCAGGGCGAGATAATATATTCCGGCGGTCCGAAGGACGGTGAGATCTCCTCCAATGCAACGGTTTTCATCTACAACAGCTCGATGGTGGAGATAGCGAACGATACCGTTGACGAGCAGGGCCGATACGAGTTTCTGGAGCTTCCTTTCGGTGAGAATTACACGGTCAAAGTTGTTCCAGTTGATGGGGTGAAGATGGGGGGATCGGAGGAGGGATACCCGATATTGGAAATGATCTTCCATCACGATAATGTGAGGGATCTCAACATCTCCATCCTGTACTATATTCCGGCGATCTCTGGCCCGATCTCCGGTTGGGTGAGATACCAGGAAGGTCCGAAGGACGGAAATTTCATACCAAATGCATCCGTTATCCTGCTGAACATCTCCGGTGACGAGATCGGAAGCATGAAGACAGATGATGCAGGATACTTCATCTTCGAGGATGTTCCCTTCGGGGTCGGTTATGAACTGAGGGTCTCACCTCCGATGGAAGATGCTGGTGTGAACAACGAGGAAACGGGATATCTCTTCTGGGATGGTTCCGCTTTCCCGCATAACGGAAGCACCAGAATGAACGCTTCCCTCAAATACTACAGCGAGCCGGCGATCCATCCGAGGGTCACTATCCTTGACCGGGACGGAGAGCCCGTGGAAAGCGTATGGATCACTGCAGAGGTAAGCGATGAGGTTTATACAGCAGAGACCGATGCACTCGGAACTGCCGTATTCATTGGCTATGACGGAGAGAACTTCCCCGATGGAACGATTATGAAGGCTTCCAGATCGGGTTGGGAGAAGGAGAGGTGGGAATGGCAGGAACCCGTACCACAGATGAAAGAGGCCGAAGCCTACGACAATTCACTTGTGTTCATCCTGATCGCCGTTTTCGTGTTCATCGTGATAGGAGCGGCACTGGTCACCATGTTCCTGGGAAGGACAAAGGAGGAGATCATCGAGGAATGATCTCTTAAAAAATCGTTGACACCCTGCCGATCAGAGATCCGTATTGTAAAAAAAAATGGCAATTTTGGATAGTTACATCCCAAACTGAACCGTAAAGCTATTAGATATAGTTCCGTGAGATATATGGATGTCGAACCGAGGTGTGATCATGGAAAAAGGTAGGACCGCAGCTGTTCTCATCATGTCCCTTTTGCTCGCCGGTGGGTTGTTCGTGAACTCTCCGAACATTTCCGCGGTAGAAGAAGGCAACGAGGAGATCGTGACCCTCTGGAGCAGTGAGGTCATCTTCGAGGGCTCCGATGACGTGGAATGTATCGATGGGATCGCTATTGGTGAGGTCAAACCCGACCACGACGGGAACGAGATGGTCTGGGTTGCAAGAGATGGGAAAGTGTACATCGGATACTACGACGATACGACAGAGAGTTGGACCTACGATGATATCTGGAACACACCGGGACAGCAGCTGACACCGGCCATCGGCAATATAAGGCCGGACCTCGAAGGCAACGAGATACTCGTTTCGGGTCTCAGCTCGGGAACAGAAGAGATCAACCCGGGAGAGGGAACCGCGACGGTGCTAAGCAGGAGCGGCGCAACATGGAACGCGGGAAGGGCATTTTCA
>JAYEPK010000549.1:0-7917 GCA_034723935.1 Thermoplasmatota archaeon | reverse complement strand
TCTCTGAACACATCCAGACCAGCTCCGCCGATCCATTTCTCATCAAGAGCACTGATCAACGCTTCTTCATCAACAAGTTCTCCCCTTCCGACATTGATAAAGAAAGCGGACCTCTTCATTGCCATGAACTCCTTCTCACCGAACATGTCCCTTGTCTCATCCGTCAAGGGAATGGATAGAACAACATGATCGCACATTCCCAACATCTTGCACAGGTCATCAGGGCCGTAGAACTCCTTTGGTATGCCCCCTTTGACATCGTAGCGTGCTCCCGTTTGATTCTTATCCTGCTGGATCTTTTTCGGGTTCCTTTTCAGGGCAAGGACATCCATCGAGAAACCATTGGCAATCTTTGCTACTGCCCTCCCGATCCTGCCATATCCCACGACCCCTATCTTGGATCCGTGTAGCTTTCGAAGTTCCGGCTGGTCATGCCACAATAACCATTCTCCCCTCTCTTGGTATTTACCGTACATGGTGCTCTTTCGCGACAGAGCCAAAAGGTATGAGAATACATGTTCGGCGATGTGATCGGTGTGAGCGCCGCTGGAATTCGTTAATATCACATCACTCTCTACAAATTTCCTGGACATGCTGTCAACGCCTTCCCAGATGAAATGTACCCATTTGAGACGGGGTGCCGATGTAGGATCCTTTGGCACGATCCTCGTGAGCAGTACATCAGCATCTGATATACATGCGTCCTGTTCTGCCTCATCACTGCAAGTTACAATATCAAGCCATGGGAATCTCTCCTTTATACGCCCTATGAGATCATCGCCAATATCCTTCCCGATCACCACTTTTTCAATGGGGTCCATTTTCTGATGCTCCCGAAAGTAACATCACTTCAAGATTTAAAAAATCAAGGTCCGATCAAAAGCATCGAACCTTGAACTTTCAAGACCGGGTTTAACCTTTTTTTCCATTACTCCCTATTTAAAGGGTCGAACGACTGGAGGTATTAAAAATCCTATAGGTTAAAAAACCCTTCTGGATATCGGACCGAAATATATATGGACAAGTATGTACATCTTTGACATTGATCATGGTGGTGCGTTCATAGGTTTTATCATATGTCAAAATAATAGCTTATGATCAAGGGACAAATGAAATTCGAGGGATCTACTTGGCAGATGATGATATGATGAGGGATATCTACAGGTCCGCCTTCCAACAAAACAGTGAAGGTATGGTCGCTCTTGACCTTGAGGGCCGTATCACGGCCGTCAATCCGGCATCCCACATATTACTTGATTTGAAGGAGCAAGATATTGGTTCCATTTTCTTTGAACTGAATATATTCAACAGAGAAACCAATTCCAGATTGGTCGAGCTCTTCGGAGAGAAAAGGAGAGAAAATAATAACAGGGACCGGCTGGAAAAGGTTGTTTTCAAGGATGGAGGGTGGAAATGGATAAGGTTCAGATCGAACGAGATAAGAAGCGAAAATGGGAAGGTGGAGGGGTTGATGATACTGGCATCCGGCCAGGCAGAGCGGACAGACCAGGAAAGGAAACTTGCTGAGGGTGAGCACAAGTTCAAGATACTTTTCGAGAGCCTTCAAGAAGGCGTATTAATAATGGATCTCAAGGAGAACATCCTCTATGCCAACAGAGCTATCGGGGAAATACTGGGAATGGAACCCGAGGAGCTGGTAGGCTGCAATTCCTCATCTTTCGTGGAAAAGAAGGATCTTGAAAGGATCAGGAAGAAAGCCTACCCCAGAGGGGAGGGGATGATCAATGACCATGATATCACTTTGAAGACCGGGGACGGTACTTTGAAGAATGTTAATATATCCGCAGGACCCTGGTCAACCAAAAAAGGCAAGATGATCGGGACAATAGGCCTCCTGCTGGATGTCACAAAACAGAAAGAAGTTGAGAGGGCCCTAAGGTCCAACGAGGAAAAATACAAGGCAACGGTGGAGCAGAGTGCGGAGAACATCTACATATACGATCTTGATAGCAAGATCATCACCGAATCAAATCAGACCCTCCAGAACCTTCTGGGTTACAGCAGGGAGGAGATGAAGGGATTGGAACCGTCTGCTTTTATCGCTCATACCGAGGAGAACATCGATGACCATATCGAGAACGTTCTCAAAGAAGGGAAGGTCATCATCGGTGAGCGCACCTATATCAGAAAAGACGGCACACTGGTGGATGTCGAGGTCAGTGCCAGCCATATCAAGGACAGTGATCGCTCAATGCTCTGTGTCGTATCCAGGGATATAACAGAAAGAAAAAAGGCCAGAGAACAGCTTATTGAGGAAAGGAATCGCGTAGATTTCTATCTTGACCTCTTTGTCCATGATATTGGGAACATCCATCATGGAATGGTGGCTGGTCTGGAATTGTATGATATGATGGAAGATGACACAGATAGAAAGAATAACTCGATCGGAATTGTCAAGAAACTCCTGAAGAGGTCCCTGAAACTGGTGGAGAACATCAAGACCTATACAAACCTTCAATCGACAAAACCGGATCTGAAGGAGATGGACCTTTCACAAATGATGGAGAGGGGATATGAATCCGCGATCACCTCATTTTCCAACATGGAGATCGAGCATGGGAGCCTTTGGGATTCCAACGATTATAAGATCAAAGCCGAGCCGTTCCTGGAGGAGGTGTTCTTCAATCTCTATCACAACGCTTTGAAATATCATACAGATGAAAACGCATTCGTCGAGACCACTGTTAAAAAAGCAGGAGATGGATTTGTAAGGATAGAGATCGCGGACAAAGGGCCGGGCATACCGGATCCTGCAAAACCGATGATATTTGACCGGATCAAGTATCCGACCGCAATGCAGCATACCGGTGTAGGTCTCGTTATCATCGATGCCCTTGTAAGAAGATACGGAGGTAGGATCTGGGTCGAAGATAGGGTTGCGGGAAATTACAAACTGGGATCGGTCTTCAAGATCGAATTCCCGGTCATCGAACGATCCTTGCACGAATGAGAGATAAACTATTTCAAGACAATGAGCAATTCAACCAGGGTGACCATGATGCCTGTGGAAAGAAGAAAGGAAAGAGAAATGGATGAAAAAGGGACCCTGGATAGATCAAGGGAGCGGAGGGGTCCAAAACCGATCGTTATCTTCGGAGCGATCGGAGCAGTTGTGATACTGGTGGTTATCGTTGGTTACTTCGCCTTCTCGGGAGGCAATCTGGATTCACTTGCGGTTATCTCTCCTTCCTCTGGATTTCAGGGTCAAGAAGGGGTCTCTTTTGAGATCGAGACCACCACAGGCAACATGGGAAAGTGGAGCGGCACAGTGGAGGTCGAGATATACTATGCAGATGATCAGGATCCCGTTTATACTTCCACCGTGAACATCGATGATGACCACGGGTTCCACGAGGTTGCATGGAATGAGTTCGTCTGGGGAAACGGGGAATACAGGATAGTTGCTGGTGCCGAGGGAAAAGAGGAGTTCATAACCTTTCAGCTAAAAAGAGTTGTAACTGAGCTTGAAGTCGTTTGGAACGGTAATCCTGTTGTTCCTCGTGAGGAACCCGGCCACGCGATCGAGGTCGACATCACCTATCTGTTCGGATATTCGACCATCCCCAGGAATCCGTATCCCAGCGGTTACGAACTCGACCTTGACGTATCTCCACCTACCGGTCCGGTTATTCAAATAAGCAGTAGCGAGAACAAGTTCAACCATCAGGAACGGATCGAACATGGAACTGCGGGAGAATATTCCATCTCAGGCACGCTTGTCAATACCTTCTGTCATCCGGGTTCACCTTACCGGACCATCTCCATAAACGAGAACTCCACCTTCTTGTTCGATGCCCACCCGTTTGCAGTGGTGGAAGGTGATCAAGCAGTGTCGCATGGCGAAGCGGCAAACTTCGATGCGGGAGACTCATGGGACGATGGCACGATCATTGAATACCTCTGGGACTTCGGCGATGGAGACACAACAACAACAATTAGCCCTACCATTCAACACAGTTACACTGAACAGGGAACGTACACTGTTTATGTAATGGTAGTTGATGATAAGGGCCAGGAGTCCGATCTGCAGACCGGGCTCTGGAACCTTCATTCGATCACCGTTACCTGAGATCAGACAAAGAAAACATCGAGTTGAATGAGTGCTTCTTTCAAGTTATCCGGATCGATGTTACCGTAGGAAATTCTGAGGCTTGGTGGGTCCGAAGAGCCAAAAGGGTCGCCGGGAACAAGGAGAACGCCGCAGCTCTTGTAAACATCCCTGGCAAGTTCCATGGAGTTGTTGTAATCTCTATCCCCCTTGTATTTTAAAAAACAGTAATAAGCACCATTAGGGTCGGGGCCGGACAGATCCTCTTTCCCTGCTTTCCATTCGATCAGCATCCTCCGGGACCGATCGAGATCACCCAGATACCTCTCGATGTGATCAGGACAAAACCTCAAACAATGAAGAGCAACCCTCTGTGATATCCTTGACGGGCATATCACTGTAGTGTCCTGGACCTTGAGAAGGCTTTCATGGAGGACGCGGGGATATGTCATGTATCCGACCCTCCATCCGGATATCCCGAAAACCTTTGAAAAGGAGAAAAGGGAGATCACAGGCGCATCGGGATCGATCGACCCCGGGCTTGTATGCGGAATATCGTAAACGAACCGTTCGTATGTCTCATCGGATATGAGCCAGATGTTCTTCACCCTGCAAAGGTCTACCAATTGCGAGATGATCTCGCGAGGATATGTGACCCCCGTGGGATTGTTGGGAGATACCATGACAACTGCCCTGGTCCCCGGTCCGATCATGGAACGGATCTTGTTAACATCCGGAAGAAAGAAGTCATCTGACGGACATATCCTGTGACCTACTCCGAGCATGTCCAGGGTCATGAAGTGGTTGAAATAATAAGGAGAGAGAAGAACCATATCATCACCCGGATCGCAAACCGCAGCTGCGGCATTTACAAACCCCAGGTTTGCTCCGGAGGTTATCATAAGTTCCCCATCTGGATCGACATCCAAGTGATCCTCTCTCTTCAGCTTGAGAGATACTTCCTGAATGAGCTCGGGATCACCACCATCCGGACCGTACCTGTGAAGAAGGTCTATCTCCTGAAGGGCCTTTTCAACAGCATTGGAGGGAGGTGGAAAGAATGGAACACCCTGGGTGAGATCGAAATCTGCACTCTTTCCAAGTTCCTTCATGACCTGCATTATGGGAGCGGAAGTAGATCTTATCCTGTTCGAAATATATGGATGATCGCTATCCATCATTGCCCTCCCTCTCGTGATGTGACGATGTATCTTCTTCCCTTGAAAAGGTTCACCTTCTCCTTTCCCGAAAGATCGCTTTCCAGATCGTTCCTGACCTTCCAGTATTCCGAAGGTTCGACCCTGAAACGGATCGTTACAGCTCCGGCCCCGACCGATCCAAGGAGATGTTTTACACCTTTCAGGTCCTCTGCTGTCCCGAGCACTTTCATAGGGGGGCCCGCGAAGGGGGAAGATATCTGACCGCTTCCCACCAGAATTGACCTTCTCCTGTCCAGATGGACAATCGAACCCTCACCATTATCCGTCAATTTCCATGCAAGGCCCGATCTTACCAGGGAATGGTCCATCTCCGAGATATACGAGCCGGTGGCGATGATGCTGTCATCATCCGATCCTGCAACTCCGGGAGACCCGCTTGTAACAGCACCTCCGGGGAGCATAACAACGGACCTCTCGGCTTTCTTCAGATCCCCGATATATAGGTTGAGCCGGTTCAACCTGCCGTTCAGTGAGATATATTCGGCCTCCATGTCAAAAGGTATCCGGTCAAGTTCCATATAAGGTGGAAGCTCGAAACAGAACCCTGAAGCCATACCGGAATACCTTGAATGGATCTCGAGAGGATTTGGATCCATCTCTTTCAAAGTTCTCTTTTTAGCACCTGGTGGTCTTGCCGGATCGCTGAAAACAAGACATCCGTTCCCTGCCATCAAGACGACCGCGTCGGATAGAGAGTCGCCGTTGACTATTGCCATGTTATCAACTCCCATGACCTCGGCGTTCAGGTAGGTAACAAGGCAGTTCAGAGGATCGAGATCAACAGCTGTTACCCTGTCGCTTCGTCTTGCAAGATACACTGCCTGTCCCCCCTGACCGCAGGATACATCGATGACATGTTCTCCCCGGATCCTGTCAGCACAATGAAGGGACGCTTCCTCTGGGGTGGCCCATCGAAGACCTTCCGAAGTGAAGAACGTTCTATGTCCCATAGATGTTTTCTCCAGGGCCTTCTTCCGGGTCCTTGCCATATCAAGGATCAGCGCGACCTGAACCTCCTTCAACCCCCTCATTTCCAGTGGAGATCTCAGATCAACTCCCCTGGACCCTTCGGAGAACCTCTCCCAGGAAGCATCCACCAGATCCTTGATGTCCTCAATGGGCACGCCTTTGAACGGCGTCCGGTCTATCATTTCTCTAGGTTCGACCTTATTCTTTCCCATGTAGCACGTTATCGACAAAATTACCAACTACCTCTGATGAACGGTTAGGTGGGAAAACCTTTTTAAATAATGTGGACGTAGAGGGGCTTCCTCGCCCATATTGATAGGTTATTATCATTGATAAGCAACCCGTCCCGAAGGGCGATGAGACATTGAAGAACGATGTCGGAGGAGTCAGAATGACAAGCCCAAAAAAGACCGACCCGGGGCTTGTTTCCCTTATATTCGACCTCAAAAAGGTATCAAGGGATAACGAGGCCCCGATCTGGCGAGACATCGCAAAGCGCCTGGAAAGACCGTCCCGTGTTTGGGCGGCAGTGAACATATCAAGGATCGCCCACTACACCAAAAAGGGCGATGTTGTTATCGTTCCCGGAAAAATACTTGGCGCTGGCGAGATAGACTACCCGATCACTATTGCTGCTTTCAAGGCTACCAAGGGTGCAAGGGAGAAGATCACCGCAGCCGGCGGAACCGTGCTGACCATTTCCCAACTTGTGAATAAAAAACCAAAGGGGAAGGGTGTAAGGATAATGGGGTGAGCAGATGGTCGAGATCATAGATGCAACCAACCTGATCATAGGAAGGCTTTCGACCCATGTTGCCAAGAGGCTCCTCAGGGATAAGGAGCTTGAGATCGCCATAATCAACGCGGAGAGCGCGGTGATCTCGGGCAAAAGGAAGCGGGTCATAAACGAGTACAAGCGCAAGAGAGAGCTTAACCATCCCCGAAAAGGACCTTATTTCCCAAAGTTCCCCGACAGGATCCTGAAGAGGACCATCCGGGGAATGCTCCCGTACCAGCAGCCAAAAGGGCGAGAGGCCCTAAAACGGGTGAAGGTATACCTGGGCATTCCAAACGAATTCAAAGGGAAGAAGGCACGGACCGTGGAAGGCGCAAAGAACAAGGACCTTGAGAGCTTTGTCCAGTTGAAGGATGTCTCGAAGGTCCTAGGAGCCAATATCTGAGGAGGTTCATGAATGTCTAAACTTGTGAACACCAGCGGAAAGAGGAAGAGTGCCATTGCAAGGGCTACCGTGAAGACCGGCAAGGGTAGGATCAGGATAAACCACAAGCCCATAGAGCTCATGGAACCTGAGATAGCCAGACTTAAGATGATGGAGCCCCTGGTCCTGGCCAGAGAAATGGCCGACAAGGTCGACATCAACATCAATGTCCAGGGAGGCGGCTTTATGGGACAGGCCGACTCCGTAAGGACTGCCATTGCAAGAGGTCTGGTAGAGTTCTTCAACGATGACGAGCTCAAGGAGAGATATCTGAATTACGACAGGGCGCTCCTTGTGAACGATCCGAGAAGACATCTGCCCAAAAAACCCCTTGGACGCGGTGCAAGAAAAAAGAAAAACAGGACCCCGTTTTCCGGGGTCCGTGTTTGGGCGACCGCTGGTATCAGCGGTAGGATTTCTGTCTCTTTTTTCTTGCACC
>JAYEPK010000548.1:0-1751 GCA_034723935.1 Thermoplasmatota archaeon | reverse complement strand
TGGAGATCCTTTGATGGTTCCCTTTGCTCCACAATGTGGGCAGGTTATCTTCAAAGGTCTCTTTGGAGATGTGATCTTTATCGGCTTTTTACATTTTGGACACTTTATGGTCACCGGTTCGTATCCCTCATCATCTTCTCCTGATATACCAGAATATGCATCTGCAAAGAGAGATTGTGATCTTTCTGTCAACTCATCAATGGATATCTTAAGTTCCTTGACGTTCTTTCCCTCCATCTTCTCCTTCAGATCTTTGAGGGCTATCTTGGTATCCTTCATCTTTTTCTTATCCAATTTTTCTTTCAGCTCTACCATGGCCTTTTCGGTTGAATACACAAGTGCGTCTGCCTGGTTCCTGAGTTCTGCAAGTTTCTTCTTCTTCTTGTCAAGCTTCTTATATTTATCTGCATCATTGATCATTTTTGAGACCTCATCTTCGGTTACACCAGATGAGGGCTGGATGGTGATCTTCTGCTCCTTTCCAGTGGCAAGGTCTTTTGCAGACACATTCACTATACCATTTGCATCGATATCAAAGGTCACCTCGATCTGGGGAACACCTCTTGGTGCAGGAGGTATACCAATTAAATGGAATTTCCCAAGAGATTTGTTATCGGTCGACATCTCCCTTTCACCCTGCACAACGTGTATTTCCACAGAGGTCTGATTATCCTGCGCAGTAGAGAATATCTGGTTCTTTCTGCAGGGTATCGTCGTGTTCCTCGGTATCAGTTTTGAGGTCAAACCTCCAACGGTCTCAACACCTAGAGAGAGAGGTGCGACATCAAGTAATAGAACATCCTTGACCTCCCCGGTCAGTACGCCACCCTGTATCGCTGCTCCAACCGCAACACACTCGTCAGGATTTATACCCTTGTTAGGAGGTCTTCCAAAAAACTCCTTGATGAAGTTCTGAACAGCAGGCATTCTCGTAGAACCACCCACCAGAAGTATCTGATTTATCTCTTTTGGAGTCATGCCAGAATCCTTCAATGACCTCTTTGTCGGTCCTTTGGTTGCATCGATAAGATCCTCTGTAAGAGATTCGAACTTTGCTCTGGTAAGTGTGTAATCAATATGTTTCGGTCCATCTTCATCTGCTGCAATATAAGGAAGATTGATATTAGTATCAAGTCTTGACGACAGCTCGATCTTCGCTTTCTCTGAAGCTTCCTTCAGCCTCTGCATGGCATTTCGATCATCTCTCAAACTGATATCAGCTTCGTCCTCGAACTTCTCGATCATCCAGTCCATTATCCGTGCATCAAAGTCATCACCGCCAAGGAGGTTGTTTCCAGATGTTGCCTTTACCTCAAAAACGCCTTCTCCAATGTCAAGGATAGAAACATCGAAAGTCCCTCCACCAAGATCGAATACAAGTATGGTTTGTTCAATCTCCCGCTTGTCAAGACCATAGGCCAATGAAGCGGCAGTTGGTTCATTGATGATCCTGAGAACCTCGAGACCAGAGATCCTCCCAGCATCCCTTGTAGCCTGCCTCTGGGGATCCTCGAAGTAAGCTGGAACGGTTATAACGGCCTTTTCTATATCCTCTCCAAGATATTCTTCCGCATCACTTTTCAATTTTCTAAGGATCATTGCCGAGAGCTCCTGAGGAGTGTAGGTCTTTTCATCAACTTTGACCTTGTATTTTGTTCCCATTTTCCTCTTAATTGATGATATGGTCCTTTCCGGATTTGTCACCGCTTGCCTCTTTGCAACATGACCTACAAGTACCTCTCCATCTTCAG
>JAYEPK010000547.1:0-1752 GCA_034723935.1 Thermoplasmatota archaeon | reverse complement strand
GAGTGCAATATACTGTGATATCAGAGTGAATGGGAGTCCGACCACCAAAATTACCAGTAAGAGCTTCTTCCAGCTGAACTGTGACCTCTCGAAGCTCGCGGTCCTGTTCTTGTGATCCAGGTATTCCTCCAGGACCTCTGTGTTGAGATTCCCGTACATCTCTGTGTCGAACCATTCGAGAGTCCCCTTCTCGATGGTTTCAAGACCCTTCGGGGTCACAGGCTGTCGATAAGCTGACTTCCTTACCCTGCCCATACGGTACGGCCTCCGTTCAGGTATGTTCTTCCTTGCTTTCCATTATTGCCTTGATACGTTTCCTGCGGAAGAAATCTTCCCTCTCCCGTTCCTGAAGCTGCATCGTGATGTACCTTTCGGTGTTCTTGAGGCGCGGTATGAAGATGTGTTCAAGGGCGTTCACCCTTCTCTTCGTCTTCTCGATCTCCACCGCGAGCCTTTCCATGGATCCCTCGGCCTCGGCAAGGAGCATTATCCTTTCCAGGGCCTTTTTGTATCTCTTTGCAGACTCATCAAGTGATCGAGGTGTTCTGCCTATACCCCACGGGAGTATGGGATCATCCACATCGTTCGTATCCAGAACGGGGACCTTGACCCCCATGATGTTGAGGGTTGTGATGCTCGGGGCCTGGTAGGGGGCGATGCCTTTTGCCATGGCCTTGACACTCTCGTATCCCATCTTCGCCATGGCATCCTCTATAGATGACCCTGCGTCGGAGAAAGCGGTGATCACTTCCTTTTTCAGTTCCTTCCTTTTTTTCAATACCTCGAAGAACTGAATAACAAGTGCATCTCTTTTCTCTCCCAGAAGTTTGTGTCCTTTCTCGGCGAGGACCCTCTTTTTCCTGATGGAGAGCAGTTCCATCCTGGTCGGATTGATCCCCTCCACTATCTCGCCGGCCATAGTTAACTTACCACCTTTTCGGGAAACCTTTGATTTGAATCTTCTTTATTATATGAATAGATGACGGTGAGAGGCCTCACCTGGACATTGCTTTTGCATGAGCCTTCACGATGTTCAGGATATCCGGTTTTTTCTTGAAATAATCCCTGAAAGGCTTCAGTATCTTCACCAGCTGGTTTGCGACCTCCTTCTTCAGGTCCGCAGGATGGAGCTGTTTCTTTGTGAAGACAGCTCTCAGTTCATCGTAGCTCTCAAAATGGAGGTCTCCTCCCCACTTCTCCGGTCTTTTAAAATGCATCTCTCCTTTCGTCGGGAACAGTATTGTCTTGCAGATCTCCATGACCGGGTTATCCGGTACACCTTCCGGACACCATGCCTTCTTGATCTTTCTCCTTATATCGTCCTCTCCATCGTGGAGGTATATCCCGGAGTCCGGGTCGGATTTTGACATCTTGAAGCTGGTGATGTCGTCCACATCTTGGAGGCCCAGGTAGGTAAAGAGCTCCTTCCTGGCAACGTTGAGATGCTTGTTGAGCTTGTGCAGTTCATCGGTCTCAAAGACGAGGTCGCCGTTGTAGTCCTCCTTTTTCAGCACGGAGAGGATCGTTGTCTTGCCTCCAACCCTTCTCTTTCCGGCAATAAGTACCTCGATGGCCCGATGTCTCTTCTTCCTGTCCATTCTCTTAAGACCTGCAAGCAGTTCTCTGGTCTCGGGGCTCAGGGTATCGTTATCAATGAGATGCTCGAGATCACGCTCTATGTTCTTTGCAAGAGCATCATGGTCCAGACCGCCTGTGGGGCCCGTTATCATTTCCATTCTTCCCCCTTTCGAG
>JAYEPK010000546.1:0-1754 GCA_034723935.1 Thermoplasmatota archaeon | reverse complement strand
GTCCCTCGGTCCGACAGATATTTCCTTTCCATCCTTCTTCTGAACAATGATCTCTCCCCTCTGGATCCTTCCCCATAGAGGTCCTTCCGGGATTCCCATCTCGACCGCCTTTTCTCTGTTGAACCTTCCCGGGCGCTCCTTTTCATCGAACCTGTAAGAGAGGGTCGGGATGCTGTGATCTGCCTGAACGCATGTCACTTTCAGATCTTTGATATCCAGGATATCCCCTTCCGTTAGCTCCTTCACAATGATCGGGAATCTCTGTGTGAACGGACACATGTGGACAGCATGGTCCCAGGAGTCGATGGTCCCTTCCGGACCGAATATCAAAAGTTCCATTTTCCTGTCGTTCAGACACATTGATTGGACCAGTCCCGGAAGACCAAGGAAATGGTCTCCGTGAAGATGGGTGATGAAGATCCCGTCGATCTTCATGGGTGAGAGCGGAGAAGAAAGAAGCTGCCTCTGGGTCCCTTCCCCGCAGTCAAGGAGCAACGTTGCCGTATTGGACCTGAGTCCGATGGACATCGGTCCTCTTCTTTTTGTTGGCCAGGAGCCGCCTGTTCCCAGGAAGAAAAGCCTCATAACACCGTCAAGCATGTGTGATTAATTCAATCTTTCGAACATCTTTCCCGTTATCGGATTAATATACTATTCCAACGATGTCGACATGAAGGTGATCGTATGCTTTGCGTGGATGTTTCCGGCGGTTCGGAATTGGATATTGCCCCTTCGAAGATCATTTGCCTGATAAAGAGCTATGCTTCCCATGCAGAGGAGATGAACGGCAAGGTGTCCGAACGACCGATATTCTTTCTCAAACCACCTTCCTCACTGCTCCCGAACGGAGGGGTCATCGAGATACCCTATACGGTGAACAAGCTCCACCACGAGATAGAACTCGCAGTTATCATTGGGAAGACGGGAAGATCGATCCCCCTCGAGGAAGCTTCAATGCATATCGGTCACTACATTCCGATGCTGGACATCACTGCAAGGGATCTGCAGGGCCAGGCAAAGAAGAGCGGGCTCCCCTGGTCGGAGGCAAAGGGGTTCGATACCTTTGCCCCGCTTGGACCCGAGGCCGTCCCTTCCAAAGGGTTCCGATGGAGAGGGCGTCGGATCTGGCTTGATGTGAACGGTGAAAGGAGACAGGATTCAAATACCGATCTTTTACTTTTTTCAGTGGATAGGATCGTAGCCGACCTTTCCATGGTCATGACCCTTGAGAAGGGTGATATCATCATGACAGGGACCCCTGCCGGTGTTGGTCCTCTTCATGATGGTGACAGGATAAAAGCAGGTATCGATGGGTTCAAGGAGATGGAATTCACCGTATCCAACCTTTGACACGATCCTTATCTTTTTGATAATCATGGGGTAAACGTAAAAAACCACCAAGAAGAATGGTCGATCATCGGTGTGATGATGAAGGAATGGTCTGGATTGATATCTGCAGGAGAGAAGGTTCCAAGATATATTGACAACACGGTCCATCAGATAAAGACGCCGATCACCGTCATGAAGACATATCTGGAACTGATGAAGGCCGGGATCTACGGTCCGCTAAACAGTGACATATCATCGAAGATCGACCTTCTTTCATTAAGCATCGGTGAGATAGACCATTTCGTTGAGCAGATCCACGATGTGGTCGTTCTCGGTTCAAGGGATAAAGCTCCAGCATCTCATTCGAGACCTGCTCGACAGTGAACGACAGGTCCAGAAGCTCGAGCTCTGGAGCTTCATCCCTT
>JAYEPK010000545.1:0-1755 GCA_034723935.1 Thermoplasmatota archaeon | reverse complement strand
ACTTCTCCGCCGGACCCTTCGATATATGATATATCAATGGGATTATCGTCCCCGTCCTTGCCTTCCGGCCTCTCATCTGCAGGCCTCGGGTCCGGCGGAGAAGTGACAAGGTACAAGCTGTGGCTTGCACTGGGGTCGGGACTCTACAATTTCAGGGTAATGGTGGACCCTTACCATCTCATAGATGAGGTGAACGAGGAGAACAACGATATCTTATATTCCACCACCACCCTCGCATCTCTGGTTGCCGAGAACAATATACTCGTTGTGGATGATGATGGTTCCCTTGATAACTTCATAGAGGAGGACAGGGTCATGGCAACCGCATCAGGGGTTGCAATACCCTATCCTGACGGGGAGCCGTCGCAGGCAGTGATCGATTCTCTCAACGAGATGGATTATTACCACGAGGTGATAACAACAGAGACCTACCATGACGTAAGCGAATGGGTTCCGGGGTCGGGACCATTGGTGGAGGAGCTCAAGAGGTTCAACTCGGTCATCTGGGTCACGGGGGATTCCGGGAGCATTGGGGCGATAGATCGGGAGACCCTGACAGATCCCGATATCGTGAACATAGAACAATATCTGGATGGTCTTTACGATGAGGCAGAGTTCCTGGGAGACGAGCACAATGAGAACTTGATGATAACCGGAAGATATGTTCTTCAGGATATTTCCGGTGGTTCGGACCATTCGTTACCAACCGGCAGTCCGGTCACTTCCACTCACACCTTCCTGAGGGATTATCTTGGTGTGGAACCCGAGGTAGTCTCGCCACTGCAGGAGACAGGTAGGAACCTCTTCGGTGCCAGGGACGGAACCTTCTTTTCTGAAACCTATTTCGGTATGGAGCTCCGGTCAGCAGATCTTGCATCGGACGAAGGGATGCAGTTCCAGCCCCTTGTAAAATATGAACGCAAGGATTCCACGGTAGAGAATGCGATGCAGTCCTTCAACACAGATTCTCAGTTGAGGACCATCTCCGTCCAGCATTCACATCATGATCCAGTTGAGGGCAACTATTTCAGAACCATTTTCCATTCATGGAACCTTGATGAACTGGTCAGGTCCGGTGATGGGACAATGGAACACCCATTCCAGGAGGTAACATTCCTTTCTCTTCACTGGTTCGATTTTCCCGTGGACAAACCCGAGATAGTTTCCAGGAACCTGCTTCTTACTGTGAGCGATGACAATCCTTCCATAGGCAATTCCTACCTGGTCAAACTCAGGCTTGCAAACCTTGGTGGGGAATCAGGAGGGGGTACCGTCCGGTTTATGGATGGGGAAACTCTTTTCAGTTCCAGATATATCTTCCTCGATCCCGGCAATGAGGTAACAATAGAGGCAATCTGGGAACCATTGTATGCAGGGGACAGGGTCATAACGGTGTGGCTCGATCGGTTCGATGATTACGATGAGGTCTTCGATGACCTGAACAATATGCCAAGCAAGAACATTCACGTTTTCTTCTTCTGGGATGATATGGAGAGCGAGAACAATGATAACTTCGAACACTCTACCCTGATAGCCATGATAAACGGAGAGAACCCTCTGGATTATTATGATCCGACTGACCCCGAACCCCAGACCAATGTTATGAGCTCATGGGACGAGACAATGTCATATGGTGTGATGGAGGTGGATGACACATCCAATAGCGCTCCGTACTCCTTCCACCTGGAAGAGGCGTCAGGAAGCGAGGATACGGCCAATGTACTGATAAGCTTCGTGATCGATGATTCCGCTTCC
>JAYEPK010000544.1:0-1768 GCA_034723935.1 Thermoplasmatota archaeon | reverse complement strand
CATGGAGTCCCCGGACACGATTATGATATCCCCGGTTGCAAGAAGGCAAAGATCGTTACCCTTCTCGAGATTGTTGTAGCGTAACCATTCCTTTGGAAGTGTTATGGTTAAGCTGTTTCCGGTCTTCACAATCTTTCTTTTGACCAGAATGGGACTGGGAGAATTGTCATTATTGTCCTTACTACCCATGATAGATTCCTCCTCATGCTGTAATTACAGCGTAATGCCTACATAATATATAAAGCCGTCGCTGTGTCATACAAAAAAAAATGTAGAAAGAGGATGTTCAGACGGTCCTAGTCCATGACCTTCTCGAGGACCCTCGAGGCGATGGGGAACTTCTTGCGTATGGTCTCGATATCCTTATCTCCGATCTCGTTCATTATCTTCTTGGCTATGGGTCCGTCCAACATACTCATGGGCCCCTTCGAATCAGCGAATCGGCCATCGGATTTCCCTGTGGCCTCGTCCCTTACCTTGAGGCAGAAGAAGAATGAGATGAGATCCTCGGTCGTCAGCTTGGTGAAGTTTATCGCCTGTTCTTCCTTGAGATTGAACATCTTGTTGAGTTCATCACTATACCACTGTTTGTTTCTACTGGTCGCCATCAATATCCCTCCGTGTCGTGTTCACAAGGACCCACCAACTTAATAATGTCTTTGGGTGGGATAAGAGCCATGCCTTCCATGAAGATATCTAGGAAGGCGAACATATCATTGGTCGACGCCTCGCCGTGGTTGGATATATCGCCCGAGCTCCACGCTATCAGCAGGGAATACGGCATCGACACCATCTCCCCGGTCGCCGGGTGCTGGCCAAGTCTGGTTCCCAGCCTCAGGTGCTTCAGTGTGCAGAATTCCTTGATGTAGACAAAGACCTCGGGCTTGCCTACCAGCGCCCGTCCAAACTGCCCGTCCTTGACCTTGAGATCATAGTGTTTGCCTATGTCGAGGATGTGGACACGGGTGACCCGTTCCCTGGTGAAACCCTTGGCTTCCTGTATGTTTTTTATACGGGCCGAGTTCTGTTTCGACAGACGCATCAGGAATTTTATGAACAGCCAGGCCCTCTCCATCCTCTCAGTTACGGTCATCTTACTGGTTGCCGTGGTCATAACTCGACCTCCTCTTCGATGTCCACGTCCAGGTCATGCTCCCCCTTTCGCTTATCGACAGCCGACACGATGGCCTCTACGGCATGGTCGATGGCCTCTATACTGTGTTCAGGGATCTCAGGGTCGCCCGACATTATCTTACCGAACATGCCCTCAATGAGTGGTATCTTTCCAAGGAAGGTTATACCAGCATTGTTCGCCACCTCCTCCATGTCGGTGTTCCAGTCCCCGGTGTAGGCGTCCTGTCCGAACCCGAGAGGGTAGAACTCCCGGTCCTCGCCCTCGACCAGGACCCGCTTGCCGTCCATTGTCCTCGCGCCTGCCATGTTCTCTATCATGCCGAGAATGGGTATGCGGTTACGGGTGCAGAGTTCTATCACACGAATACAGTCGTCATATGTTACGGGGAGGGTGACGAGTACGACACCGAGGAGGTCATCACCCACACTGGATATCACCGAGTGGAGTTCATCTCCAGAGCCCGCCGGGAGATCGATCACAACGATTTCGGTGTCGCCCCAATCTGTGTGTTTGATGAGATCGTCAAGTATCTGCCTCGTCTCCTCGCCCTTCTTGTAGAGGGTGACCACGAGCCGCGGCTTCGCCAGGCCGTAGAGGGAGAGGTCACGGGCGCCGTCCTCGACGAAGTCGGCG
>JAYEPK010000543.1:0-1768 GCA_034723935.1 Thermoplasmatota archaeon | reverse complement strand
GGAGAGAAACGCATTACCAAAAAACAGATAGACACTCTCTGGGACTGGCACACCACACTCAAGATCGGGCCGTTTGAGTACGGTTTCGAGGTGTATAAGACTTTCCAGGATTGGTTAGATAAACTAGACAATGAATGAACTTCAGATGTTGTGACCCATGAAGGTGTGAATATGTCCTTTGATCCAGTGGCCATGGAACAAAAATTCAGAAATGGCGGAAGCCTGTGCGATATGCCCGACCATGAGGATTATGACGATGGCGAGTGTCCAGAATGTCTCAACATCCTCATCGACCTTTACAAGGAGCATAGGACTTTACATTATCATGTTGATAGGTATGAACTGTCGACCAAGTTCGACGAGATGATAAAAAAGGGTGTTGGTGACTTTGGAGGTGCCTTCTACAGTGCCAACAGAATGATAACCGAGACGGTCTATAAGGACGTCGACATACATTCACTTGAGAACAAGTATCTATTATGCAAGATAGCACTTGCAATGTGTAGTTGGGAGTGGAGATTTGAACTAAAGGTCGCCAACAGGCTCGAGGGTGAAGAGGAGGAAGGAGGACAATGACACCGCAAGTTAAGAAGGCAAACTACTATGTGATACGGATAGACCCATCAAGTCTGAAGGTCGTTGCGATGGGTTTCAAGAGTGTCTACGAGATGGAATCGTTCATCTCCGGGAGTTCGAACCCTGGTGGTTGTATCCCCGTCAAGAGAATGCATCTCAACCTTATCGCAAAGGTCAAGAAACGGTGATGGTGAGTTAATGAACGAATTTGAGCAGTCGGTAAACAGCGCGTTGATGAACCTGGGCGATCACGCCATCGGGACGCCCGATAGGATTTTTGTCTCCGGCCTGCCATTCTGTCTCCGCAAGGCTGTGTTCCTGCGGGTGTTCCATATGAACATAGAGGCCAACGTGAACATGGCAAGGGGTACGATGTACCACCTTATCATACCAAATATAATCGACAGGATCGGGAAAGGGAGCAAGGGTTACAACTTTCCAGAGATCCAGTACGAGGTTGAATGCAGTGGGCAGTATGATGGGTTCAAGATCGTTGGCCACTGCGATGTGGCGCTGGGACGTGGTAAAGAGGAGATGTTCGCTGCTGACATGGTGGAGGAGTGGAAGTTCTCGAGGATGAGCCTGAGAGGTGGTGACGATCTACCGTCATACTATATGTCTCAGGTGAATATGTATGCCTATCTCATGAAGGCTCCCCTCTGGCGACTGGTTATCGTCCACCCCGATAAACTGACAGTAACGATGTTCGATGGGAATGTGGGCGCTCAGGCGGCAGATATCATGGCGGACAGGGCCGAGACCGTCCACAAGGTCTTCACACAGAAAGATCACCCCATCCACCTACTTGGCGGTACTTATGACGCCATAATCAAGGGTGCCCATGAACCCTATCTGAGGCCCCTGCTCGATGAGATCGTTTATAAACTTCCAGAGGGACCGGAGTACTCCTTTGAATGCAAGTCCCGGAGTGGTAAGTGCCCGTTCCTCAACATATGCCATGGTAAGAATGCGTTGAAGTCGTAAGAAGGGAAAATGATGGTCAACGACAGATTGGTCCTCAAGATCAAGACATACGACGATGACGACGAGTACCGCAACAGGGTTATCAAGATCAAGGAGGAAGGCACGATCCGGCTGGAGATACATGGAAAGGACGGTTCCGGTACCAAAAAGATGGCAATAGAGGTACGTTACAACAGGTTGGCCAACGCCATACGTTTCCACATCGAAG
>JAYEPK010000542.1:0-7977 GCA_034723935.1 Thermoplasmatota archaeon | reverse complement strand
GTAGGTGGATTTTGATTTCCTCCCATACTTTTTCTAAAATTCATCCACATATCGGCAAACTCTCTAGCTTCCTGGATAGATACTACAATATTCCTTGAATTTTCCTCCTTCAATGTAAAAGTAATGTAAGGAGGTATAGTGTTGGGAATTGATGTAGTTGACAAAAAATATGATTCCATATCATCTGCATTGAATTCCCAATGTGTTGCCCATGGCCGATTTCCTTCACGGAGAAAGATTATTTAAGGACCATCGATTACCCTCGCCCCGCACCATTTCAGGTGAGGTGATATCTTGCATTATCTGCCAAATCATACAGTTGAAAAGGAGATGCTCGAGAAGATGGGACTGAGCTCCATCGAGGATCTATTTGATGATATACCAGAGAGTCTTCGCGTGGATGGATTGTCCCTTCCACCAGGGGCTTCGGAGATAGAAGTGTTGAGAGAGATGGATGAGATGATGAAGAACTCCAGGGGAGCTGGAGATATGCTGATGTTCCTTGGAGGAGGCTTCTACGATCATTTCATACCGACGACGGTTGACAATGTTATTTCCCGCTCCGAGCTCTACACCTCCTATACTCCATATCAACCGGAGATGTCGCAGGGCATCCTCCAGGCCCTTTTCGAGTATCAATCCATGATGTCCGATCTGCTGGGGATGGATGTTGTCAACACATCAATGTATGACCATCATACGGCGATCGGAGAAGCGATCCTGATGTCAACGAGGTTCAACCACAGGAACACGTTCCTTGTTCCCGAGTTCATAACCAGGGACAAGCTCGGTGTGATCGAGAACTTTACAAAGGGATTGGGGATAGAAATCAAGAAGGTACCGTTCAAGATGGGCAAGATGGACCTTGAGGCACTGAAAGACATGCTGGGAGATGACGTGTCAGGTGTTTACATCGAGAACCCGAACATGCTCGGTCTGTTCGATGAGGGGGCCCTGAAGATCAAGGAGATGCTGGACAGGAGACAGCTCTTCGTGGTAGGGATAAATCCCATGACGATGTCCATAACAAAAGCACCTGGAGACTATGGGGCGGACATAGTTGTAGGCGACGCGCAGCCTGTTGGTATATATATGAGCTATGGTGGCCCTTCCACGGGTATCTTTGCCACAACGATGAAACTGGTCCGCAAGATGCCAGGAAGGATAATCGGAGCAACGAAGGATGAGATGGGAAGACGTGCCTTCGCCATGACCCTCTCAACCAGGGAGCAGCACATCAGAAGGGAAAGGGCAACGTCCAACATCTGCACCAACGAGGCCCTCACTTCGATCATGGTCGCTGCCTATCTTGCGACCGTTGGAAAGAATGGCCTGAAGGACCTCGGTATACAGCTTGCATCCCGTGGAAGATACCTGGCGGAGAGGATAGCCGAACTTGACGGTTTCACGGCACCAGCTTTCAAGGGTCATTTCTTCAATGAGATACCGGTGAAGGTGGACCGGGATGTCGGCAGTTTCCTGGATGCATGCGAGAAGAGCGGTGTTCTGGCAGGTATAAATGTCTCTGCAGAGGTGGATTCCCTGGAGAACATCTTTACCGTATCAACGACCGAGATGCACACCGATAAGGATTACGATAAACTACTTGAGGTCATGAAGGAAGCAAGGGGGGAAGTCCAGTGAAACACACGTTCCAGCAGGCAAGATACGACGAACCTCTTCTGATCGAGAAGGGTAAACCCGGAAGATCCGGTGCAGCTCTTCCGCCCTGGGATGATATGAGGGAGGTGAAGGACCTTCTCCCCGAGGGCATGGTACGAGAAGGATTGAAGCTCCCGGAACTCACTGAACCAGAGGTGATCAGGCACTTCGTGAGGCTGTCCCAGATGAACTACGGGACGGACTCCGGCATATATCCGCTGGGTTCCTGCACCATGAAATACAACCCCAAGGTCAACGACAGGATCGCATCCCATCCGACACTCTGCAGGATGCATCCCCTGCAGCCGGAGGACACGGTCCAGGGTGTCCTGAAGATGATGTACGAGCTTCAGAGGGACCTTTCCGAGATCGGAGGACTCGATGCCTGCACCCTTCAACCAGCGGCAGGGGCTGCTGGAGAGTTCACAGGTCTTCTCATCGCAAGGAAATGTCACAGATCAAGGGGAGACATGAACAGGGATGAGGTCATAATTCCCAATTCTGCTCATGGAACGAATCCCGCCTCAGCTGTTATGGCCGGTCTGAAGGTCATCGTGATCACCTCTGCACCTGATGGTACTGTTGATTTGGATGCCTTGAAGGAAGCATTGTCCGAGAGGACAGCAGCCTTCATGATCACTAACCCGTCCACGTTGGGAATATTCGAAAGCAATATCATTGAGATACAGAAGGCATGTCACGATGCCGGTGCTCTTCTCTATTATGACGGTGCGAACCTCAATGCACTAATGGGAAAAGCAAGACCCGGGGACATGGGCTTTGATATCATGCATTTCAATCTTCACAAAACATTCTCAACACCGCATGGTGGCGGTGGTCCGGGCTCGGGTCCTGTGGCAGTGACCAGAGATTTGGAAAAGTTCCTGCCGGTACCATATGTCGTGAAGGAGGGCAACACCTACAGGCTCGATAATGACAGGGATCTATCGATAGGAAAGGTCAAGGGTTTCTTCGGGAACGTAGGCGTACTCGTTCGTGCCTGGGCATACATCAAGATGATGGGAGGAGATGGTCTGAAGAGGACTTCGGAGCTTGCTGTTCTCAACGCATCATATATCAGGAGCAGGATCCAGGAAGTGTATCCTGTCCCCTTCAGGTCAAAGGAGCAGAGAACGAAGCATGAGTTCGTTGCCTCCGCATCCTTCCTCAAGGAAAAGGGTGGATCGGCAAAGAACGTGTCCAAGCTACTGGTTGACAGGGGTCTTCATCCTCCGACCAATTATTTCCCGTTGATAGTCGAGGAAGCTCTCATGATAGAACCCACCGAGAGCGAGACCATGGAGGAGCTGGAGAAGTTCTCACAGGCCCTAATCGATATCGCGGGGGCAACCGAGGAAGAGTTCAATTCGGCCCCACATAACTCGACGGTTGCCAGGGTCGATGAGGTCCTTGCGGCCAAGAAACTCATATTGAACTGGAACCAGTTCCCCGAGGAAGAGTGAGCGAAGTTCAAGAGTGGATCATTTGCTCCACCCCTGACATTCTCTCAACAGGATCGAGATAACAGAGCCCTAAGGTTTAAGGCGGGTGCTGTCATACCATTAAAGGTGCAAGAGCAGAACCGGTGATCATAATGGAGATACATGTACAGAACATCGTCGCCTCAATAAGTACTGATCAACAATTTGATCTGGACATGATCCATGAAAAAGTAAGTGGTTCAGAGTATTCTCCGGAAAAGTTCCCCGGTCTGATATACAAGCTCAAGGAGCCGAAGACGGCTCTTCTCATCTTCAAAAGTGGAAAACTCGTCTGTACCGGAGCAAAGACCGTTGAGAAGGTATACGAGGCAGTGGACAAGGTTCGCAAGAAATTGGCAGAGATCGGGATGGAAGTGATAAAGGACCCCAAGATAGCTGTACAAAATATCGTTGCCACATCAGACCTGAAAAAGGAGATAAACCTGAACACGATAGCCATCACATTGGGATTGGAGAATGTCGAGTATGAACCGGAACAGTTTCCCGGTCTGGTGTACCGGGTCAAGGATCCAAGAGCTGTGGCACTTCTCTTTGGCACCGGCAAGGTCGTTTGCACGGGGACCAAGGACATAAAAGATATAGAAAAGGCCCTGAGCAAGATAGAGGCTGAGCTAACCAACGCGAACCTCATATGAACAAGGATCCAGGCTCCATTATGATCACTCCTCTGGTGTCCGTCCAATTCTCACAGGTTTAATAAACCATTATCCATTGTCGGGATATTCACATTGTACAAGGTGAGCGAAAATGACAGAAGAAAGCCGCCGGGAGATTGTTGTTATAGGGCTTGGGGCAAGCGGACTCCATGTTTCCAAGTCTGCACTGACTACCGACAGAAAATGCCATGTCACGATAGTCGAGAAAAGGGATCATGACCAGTTCTCACCATGCGGTCTCCCATTCGTGATCGAGGGAGTGGTCGAAAGTTTTGAGGAACTGAAGCATGTCTTACCGGCAGTAAAGGGGCGCCTTGACAAGCTTCTGGAGCATGAGGCCGTGAGCGTCGATCCGGAGGGAAAGACCGTTACGGTCCAGGACCTGAACTCGGGAGAGGAGAAGGTCCTGAACTACGACGCCCTGGTCCTGTCCAATGGAACATATCCGATCGATCTCCCGATACCGGGAGCAAAGGAGCTATCCGGAAAAGGCATCTATTTTGTCAGCGATATCAATGATGCTTCCGCTCTCCTTGAAGCGGCCAGGGCCTCCGAGAACAGGAGATCGGTTGTTGTGGGAGGAGGAGCTATCGGTCTCGAGGTCGCGGTCGGACTCGTTGAACGAGGGCATAAGGTCGTGATAACGAAGAGGACCGAACCACCTCTCCCCAGGAACCTGGATCCGGTGATGGGGAAGCTCATGGTCGAGAAGCTGGAATCCATGGGGATGAGGGTCACTTTCGGAAAGGGTATAGACAGCATAAACGGCACGGACAAGGTTGTTTCGGTGACCATTGCGGGGGAGGAGATCCCTTGCGACATCGTTGTCATGGCGGTGGGAATGAGAAGCAATACGAAGCTCGCAGAGATCGCAGGATGCAAGATCATATCCGGTTCCGTTATCGTAAACAACAGGATGGAGACGACGGTCAAGGACATCTTCGCAACCGGCGACCTTATCGGCACTTACTCCAGGATAGACCGAACACCTGCAACGATGAAGCTTGCGACATCTGCCTTCAGGCAGGGAATGGTGGCAGGGACCAATGCTGCCGGGGGCAACACCTGTTACCCTGGTGTGATGAACACGTTCCTTACCGTTATCGGCGATCTGGAGATCGCTGCGACAGGATACAATCTCGAAACTGCAAAGCAACTTGGCTACGATGCAGTTGGCATCTCGACCAGGGGTGAGATCAAACCCCATTTCATGCCGGGTTGCACAAGGATCGATCTTCGTGTTATTGTGGATAAGAGCAGCAGCAGGATACTTGGTGCACAGGCGGTCGGCAAAGAGGGGGCGGGTTGGAGGATCAATATGTTCGCTCTTGCGATCCATGGCAACATGACGCTCTACGACCTTCTGGATACCGAGCTATCATACAATCCTCCTGTATCCCAGATGTATGATCCGATGATACAACTTGCCGAGATCGGGTTGAAGAGGCTCAGGCTTCCGCCAAAGGAATGCTCGAAGTCGTTCTTCCCCGGAGAAGGGTGATAATATGTCCGATGATCTCCCCACCGCAAGCAGGGTCAAGCTGCTTTCCGATGGCACCTTCCGGATCGATGGTGGTATGCTCGTCTATGGTGTTCCACGTTTCTACGGTAGGATATTCAAGGCCGAGCTCAAGCCTCTTTACATAGAGGCAGGTGATGAAAGGATACTGGTGGATACCGGTATCGGAGATCTTCCGGAGAAGATGATAGATATCTACGGCGTTGAGAAAAAGGTGGACCTTCTCTCATCTTTGAAGGCTATCGGCATGGCACCGGAAGATATCACAATGGTCATCAACACACACCTTCATTTCGACCACACCGGATACAATAAAATATTCACCAATGCGATGTTCATCTCCCAGGAGGTTGAGATCCGTTACTCCGCCTCTCCGGACAGGTTCCAGAAAGGAGGATATTTTCAGCCGAATATCAAAGATCAGAATTTCACAGCGGTAAGGGGGGAGAGAGAGGTCGCACCCGGGGTGACGGTAATACCAACACCGGGACACACACCAGGTCACCAATCGGTGAGTGTTGAACTTCCGGATGAGGTTGTAATATATACAGGGGATGTCGCACCTCTCCGGATCAACCATGAGAAGATGTATATCGTCGGTATTCTTCATGATCCCGTGTCCGCCCTGAGATCACTGGAACTCCTGGATCGCATGTCCGGATGGTGGCCGGAAAAAAGAAAGAGATTCATTTACAGCCATGATGGAGAGGGATGATCTTGCTATCCGAAAAGGAGATGAAAAAGAGGGTAAAGGACGAGGCAGGAAGGGACCCTGATCGTTTCTTTCCAACCGAAAAGATGAGAGAGATGGGACTGGATCGAAGGAAGTGTCCCAACTGCGGAACCTTCTACTGGTCCACAGACCCTGAAAGAACCGTATGCGGCGAACCTGCCTGTGAGGGCGGTTACTCATTCATCGGAAAGCAGAACTGCACACACAAGATGGATTTCATCGGTGTGTGGAAGAGGTTCTCCGATCTCTTCGAGAAGAGAGGCTATACGCCCATTGCAAGATACCCATCGATCTCCAGGTGGAATCCGACCTCGGAGTTCACACTTGCCTCGATCACCGATTTTCAGCCGTATGTTGTTAGGGGAGCGGTGAAACCCCCTGCGAACCCACTTGTTGTACCCCAGACCTGCCTCAGGTTCAACGATGTTGATAACGTCGGGATAACGGGAAGGCACAATACGGGTTTCATCATGATCGGACAGCATGCCTTCGTCTCCGAGGAGGAATACGATCAGCCTAAATATTTCGAGGATATCCATGCCTGGTTGATCGAGGGTATGGGAATCCCGCTTAACGATATCGTATATCATGAAGATGCATGGGCAGGAGGTGGGAACTTCGGATGCTCCCTTGAGTTCTTCTCGAAGGGCCTTGAGATCGGAAATCAGGTCTACACAATGTACGAGAGAGACGGGGATGATCTGAAAGGGCTTGACATCCGTGTACTGGATATGGGTATGGGACAGGAGAGGCCTGCCTGGTTCTCTCATGGCACTCCCACCGCGTACGAACCCAACTTCCCAACGGTGATGGAGAAGTTGTTTTCCATAGCCGGGATCTCGGAGATCGGCACGGAGAAGGAGATGCTGAAACGCTTCCTCCCCTACTCTGCACTTCTGAATATGGATGAGGTCAAAGAGATCGAAAGGGTCTGGGAAGAGATAGCCGGCAAGGTAGATGCCGATGTCAAGGTTCTCAGGGATTCTGTCATGATCCATGCCGGGCTGTATTCCATTGCAGATCACTCCAGAACACTTCTATTTGCCCTGTCAGATGGTGGGTTGCCCTCCAATTCAGGAGGGGGATACAATCTCCGGCTCATCTTCAGGAGGGCACAGGATTTTATCGAGAGGTACGGGTGGGATATCGACATGGGTGATGTTGCTGCCTGGCATGCGGAGTATCTGAAGCCCCAGTTCCCGGAGATGCACGAAGCCGTTCCGGAGGTCCGTGAAATACTGAAACATGAGCTGGGGAAGTTCAAGGCGAACAAGGTCAAGGCAGCCTCCACTGTTGAAAGATTGATGAAGAAGCAAGAAAAGGGGAACAAGGTCGGTATCAATGATCTTCTGAAGCTGTATGATTCTCAGGGAATAACTCCCGACCTCCTTGTTTCCTCCGGACTTGACATAATGGTGCCGTCGGATTTCTACAAGAGGGTTGCCGACCTTCATGAGGATACGGGAACAAAGGCAAAGACACACAAGGAATTCAACATCGATATTGGAGAGCATCCGGAGACAGAAATACTCTATTTTGATGATTATCTTATGCTGGAATTCAAGGCAGAGGTTCTCGAGGTAGCGGAAGATCATATTGTGCTGGATAAGACCGGTTTTTATCCGACCTCCGGGGGACAGCTTCATGATGTGGGGTATCTCATCGGAAAGGAGAGGTTGGAGGTAGTGGATGTATTCAAGCAGGACCATCTCATTGTCCACAAGGTATCCGGCGACACCTCGGATATCGAACCGGGTAAGACCCTGACGGGTCACATAGATGAGAAAAGAAGGCGACAGCTTGCCCAGCACCATACCTCAACTCATATCATAAATGGGGTTGCAAGGAAGGTGCTCGGGGACCACATATGGCAGGCCGGAGCAGAGAAGACCGAAGAGAAGGGTA
>JAYEPK010000541.1:0-1775 GCA_034723935.1 Thermoplasmatota archaeon | reverse complement strand
GGCCTTTCAGGAGGTCTTGCTTTCATGTTCCTCATCTCGACACCCGGTAACCTGCTTTCCTTCTCATCCGGATATTTTTCCCAGAAGGACCTTGTAAAGGCAGGGATAATTGCGAATGCGGTCACGATCGCAGTGGTTTTACTTGTAACCTATACATACTGGAAATGGATCGGTGTTTGGAATGTTTAAAAAAGTGCTTGTACCGGTGCCGACAGAGCAGTTCCCGCAGCTTGCTATTGAAAGAGCTGCAAGAATGAAGGAATTGTTCGAATCTGAGATATACCTCTCGTACATCATCGAGAAGAACGTCTTCGATGAGTTCTCGGGTCAGGTCACAAATGTACTGACCGAGAAAGAGGCAATAAAATTCGAGAAGATGATGGTGAAACAACATGAGAACATGGCAAGGAAGGTCGTTCTCAAGGAAGCGGAAAAGGTCCTGGGGAGCAAGATCGACGATTTCTCGGTGCACAAGGGTTCGTTCTCCGATACCGTACTTGATGATCTTGAAGAAAAAGGAGCTGATCTGATCTTGATGGAATACGATTCATTCAACCTGCTGAAATATCGAATAATGGACCGATCCCCGATACCTGTCTGGATCGAGAAGAAGAAGGGACCGGTGAAGAAGATAGGTCTCTTCTGCACCAATCTCTCCCCGAACAAGCGCTCTCCGATCATTGCAAGGAGATTGAAGAGGGAACTCAAGGCAAAGCTCTCGTCCTTTTTCATCTGCGACCCGAAGGGAAAGGAATGTGAGGATGACAGGGACATGATATCCTCCAAACACCGCCTCAAATGGACGGAGATCTCTGACGAGAAAGTTGATTCATTCATCTACAGGAAAGCAAGGGAAGAGGATTTCGACCTTATCATCCTCGGCAGGATCAGGAAAAGGGGTTATTTCCATATGAGGTCCAAGTTCGCAAAGAGGACCAGCTGCTCCGTGCTCCTTGTCAACTGATAATGATGAAACTCACTCCTCATCGTATCCATCTCCCTTCACCGTGAAAAGAAGGATGACAATTACAAGTACGATGATAATTACAACTGCGATACCTATGATCATCAGAGGAGCGAGCATCGAGTTCTGTTTTTCCTCGGGAGGGTCATGTACCTCGAATTTTGTTTCCACGGATAGCTCTCCGTACACTGCCGTTACCCTGTATACTCCGATCGTTGACGGGAGCTCTACGGTTACCGTCCAGAAACCATACTCATCCACTTCTGCCTCGAACGCTTCACTTCCAAGTTCTATATTGATCACTTCACCCTGAGAGATGCCGTTCGCTATCCCCGATATCTCAAGTATCTGACCTATCTCGTAATCTCCATCCCCTGTCGGTGATCGTATCAGGATCGCCGGACCTATATGGCGCTCTTTTGTTCTGAACCGGAGAATGATCGGCTGAAGGGTCCTCTGTCTTCCATCGAGGGCCTCTCCACCGGATATTTCGATGGTGTAGAGCGTGTTATATTCAAGGGGAGAGAAAAAGGATATGCTCAACATTGAAGCTTCAAGGTTCCAGGTAAGCGATGTTTCCATACCCGGCGATATGGAGAAGTTGCTTTCAACGGGATCCTCGCTCATTCTCAGATCGAAGGTCACCGAAATGACCTTGTCAACGGGAACATCGACAGCCTGGTCTATCGGATCCGTGGATATGACCTCCGGGCCCTTCAACAGGGATACGTTCACGTAAAAGGTGTCCGTACCTGTATTGTTCAGAACATCCCATGCACTCAATGTGATCTGATACAAACCCTGATCCTCG
>JAYEPK010000540.1:0-8006 GCA_034723935.1 Thermoplasmatota archaeon | reverse complement strand
ATCAAGATAAGGGAAGATCTTTCTCCTCCGGAAGCCAGCATATATCTGAAACCATCAAGGCCGACCATGGAATACCTCAAATCAGAGTTCATAACCCTTGATGGATCGCAGACCATCGATGCTAATACTGGAGAACAGCTGAACTTCACATGGAGCACCAACCTGTCCGGTGGGATCATACTGGGCTACGGTGAGGAACTGGAACTGAAGATGGATGAAGGACATCACAACATCACTCTGCTCGTTGTGGATAGTGATGGTCTCGAGGGTATCTCCTGGGTACATATCACCGTCCTGAACACGGCACCTAGGGCTTTGATCTCGACCCCGGGCATGAAGTTCCGGGCTGGAGAACCCACCGTGAACGTTTCCGAGAAAGCCTCATTCTCTGCCACATTATCGTCGGACCAGGACATGGACGAGCTGGTGTTCTTCTGGGATTTCGGCGACAGTACGACCGAAGTTGGGGAGAATGTCACGAAATCATGGAACTTCTTCGGACCTTTCAACGTCACATTGACCGTTGATGATGGCTCTGTTCAAAGGAGCGAAGATGAGATCGAGTTCACGATATACGTGAATTCGATACCGGAAGTTTCTGTAGATACGGGGGTCCAGGTAGAGATCGATGAGAGGTTCACGATATCCGCAAACGGTTCCCGGGATCAAGATGGTGATGAACTGGACTATCTCTGGGACTTTGATGGTGACGGGGTGTGGGATGCCTCGGGTTTCAATGCTACATGGAAGTATGCCGTCGAGGACGACCACGAGGTAACTCTCAGGGCATCGGACGGGTTCGCCTGGGACGATATCAAGACCATCGTCAGCGTAGTCTACCCCAACGATCGCCCGGTTGCGAGGCTCGCCAATGAGCTGATCGACGGAGAGGTGATAGTCTCGCTGGATGATAACAAGGGGGATGTGGAGCTCGATGCAAGCCCCTCGATCGATCCCGATGATGATGTGAACGGCAATGACGAGATCGATGGTGATGAGGAGAGCAATCTTACCTATACATGGGATGTTGATCCGGAGGAGGACTCCGATGGAGACGGCATAGACAACAATGATGCCGATGAGGAGGGGCGGAAGGTAAATGTGGAAATGAAGAAAAGCGGGACGATGAAGATCATTCTCAACGTCTCGGACCCAAGGGGTCTTTACGATACGCTAGAGATCAAGCTCAGGGGGAACAACCCTCCGGGATCTCTCAGCATTCATGTTGGTCCGTCCTCTAGAGTGCTTGTAGGGGCTCAGGTGACCTTGACCGGTTCCGCAAGGGATCCGGATAGGTCGGACTCGAACAAATTGGAATATCACTGGAGTTACGGGGATGGAAAGAACAGTACAAATCCGAGCTTCCAGAGCTTTCACAGGTACCAGGAGGAAGGGAGCTATGATGTTGTCCTCAGAGTGACGGATGGTCTTCTCTATGCAGAGACCAGGACGACCATTGCTGTGGTGGAGCTGGATGAACCAAGCCTCACCTATCCCTCGAACGGAAGTGAGGTCTCCGGTCTTCTGACCCTTCGAGGGAGTATAAGGGAGGTCACTGGTTTCGATGTCGACCAGGTTGATGTCAAGGTGGGGAGCAGGGATTGGGACAAGGCCGAAGGAACCTCCTCTTGGACCTATGACATCAATACGGCCAGGTATCCGGACGGCGAACTCAAGATCAAGGTGAGATATACAGTCGATAACTCCATTGAGTCGACCACCGAGATAACTGTTCAGGTTTCGAATAACAGCGGTAGCGGCAACGGCATTCTGGTTCCTGTTATCGTGATCATAGCATTGTTGCTCCTACTCGTTGTCATCTACTTCGTATTCCTCAGGAGGAAGCCAAGGAGCTTCGAGGAATACCTTCCTCCGCCTCCCGGGCGGGGACCTGTTCCACCCAGGGGTCTTCCACCTTCCGCTCCAAAAGCATCCCTTCCCGCACCCGGCGGGACTCCACAGCCGCCGAAGAAGGATGAACCGCCACAGACGCAGCCTCCCGGGATCGAGGACGACAGGCCAAGGTCTTTCAGGATCAAGTGTCCAAGCTGTGGTAAGCTCTTCCGTTCATTGGATTCTGGCGAGCGTCCCCTCCATATCACCTGCAAGCACTGCGGTGCAAATGGTGTGGTAGAGTCTATTCCCGGAGATGAGGAGTCAGAGGGGACAGAGGAGGAAGAGCCAGCTGAGGATGAGCCCGATCCCGTCCCCATAGTATGTCCTTCCTGTGGTGGTCTCTTCGAGCTTGACGAGATGAGCGAAACGGCAAAATGTCCCTACTGTGGTGTAGAGGGAGAGCTGGATGAGGATACCCTGTCCATGCTCAAGGAACGGTTCTCCGAGGAGGACGAGGAGCTCACCCTGAAATGCCCGACATGCATGGGGACCTTCAAGGTCAAGGGAGAGAAGGGACCGATAATCTGTCCATACTGCGGATCGAAAGGCAAGGCCGCATCCTGATAGTTTAAAAATAAATCCATTTAAAGAAGGTGTTCTGATGTCCCGTGAGAATGTGATCGTTCCATTTGATACCCTGGAAGGCTTCATGAAGGATGTCTTCATGGCACTTGGGGTTCCGGAAGAGGATGCTTCGATATGTGCAGATGTGTTGATAACCGCCGATAAAAGAGGGATCCATTCCCATGGCATAAATCGTATGAAACCCTTTTATTATGACCGGCTCCGGAATGGTCTTCAGCTCCCGGACGCAAAGTTGGAGGTTGTAAGAGAAGGTCCGACCACTGCAGTTGTGGATGGGCATTTCGGAATGGGTCATGCGGTATCAAAGAAATGCATGGATATGGCCATTTCCAAGGCAGGGGAATTCGGAATGGGGATGGTTGCTGTCAGGAACTCCACCCACTTCGGTATTGCCGGTTACTACGCCATGATGGCAGCTGATGCTGGAATGATAGGTATGACCGGAACGAATGCAAGACCCTCCGTCGCTCCAACCTTCTCCACGGAAGGTGTTCTCGGAACGAACCCTTTCACCATATCTTTTCCAACAGATGAAGAGTTCCCGTTCGTTCTCGATTGTGCCACATCGATATGGCAGAGGGGAAAGATCGAGTACTATGCACGGGAAGGAAAGAAGATACCCGAAGGGCTTGTTATCGGAAAGAATGGAGCTCATATGACGGACAGTCAGGAGATCCTTGATGCCTTTCTTTCAAAGGATGCCGCTCTGCTTCCTCTCGGCGGTCCTGAGGAGACCGCCGGCTACAAGGGATATGGTTACTCAACGGTCGTCGAGGTCCTCTCATCTGCTCTCCAGGGTGGGCCGTTTCTCAGGGCGATCACGGGTGTGAACGTAGGTCATTTCTTCATGGCCATGGATATCGAAGCATTCATCGATCTCGATGATTTCAAGGCTACGGCCGGGGAGATCATGAGGGAGCTTCGGACCTCGAGAAAAATGCCCGGCAAGGAGAGGATAATGACAGCAGGAGAACCGGAGTATCTTTACTGGATGGAAAACAGGGAGAAAGGTGTCCCTCTCAACGAGAGCCTTGTGAACGACCTCAAGGTGATGAGAGAGGAACTTTCCCTGAAAGGCCACGCTCTTCCCTTCTAGGTGATCGTTTTACACATCTGTTCCAATGTCTTAATAAATAATGTTAATGTTGCTTATCCGAAGGGAATGACAGGAACCATCAAAAAAGTCATACCTCTGGCATTGGTCTTCATGCTGGCCGCCTCCATTGTGAATGTAGATGGAGAAGAGAATTCTCCGGACCTGCTCCCTGGAGGTGGTTACGAGACAGCGGGTGACTGGACCATCCAGGCCGGTGATGATATCAACTGGTCCGCGGCGACCATCATTGTAAGCGGCAATCTGACCGTTGAAAGCGGAGGGGTCCTTGCTCTGGACAACGTGGAGCTCATAATGAACTCCACGATCGATGGAGGGTACACGATAAACATTGAACCCGGTGGTCGGCTCCGGATGACGAACGGGAGGATCTCTTCCGGCAACCCGCTCTATCACTACAACATGACCCTGGGTGGTGAAGTGTTCATGGAGTCCGTTCAGATCAGCGAGGTCTGGGGAGATCCGGAGGAGTACTGGGAGCATGGTATCTCCCTGACCAGCGACCAGATCACGATCAATGACTGCAATTTTCTGAACTGTGCCGGTGCGGTCCTCCATGTTCTCGATTCTGATCCTATCATCACCAACTGCAGGTTCTACCACAACGGCGGGATGGCGGCCATATTCGACGGTCACTCCTCACCACTTTTCAAGGATAATCTGGTTTACAGGCAGACATTCGGTATCTTCGTTGCCTATTATGCCTCTCCGCTTCTGGATGGCAACACCCTCTACGACCTGGCCGATGTGGGGATAACGTTCAACGGGATCAGGATCCCGAAGGCGGTGAACAACACAATACATGATTGCCCCATAGGCATGCTCCTCTGGTATTCCAATGCCTATCTCGAGGGGAACGATGTATTCAACTGTGAGACCGGGATCCAGATAATGGTCGATTCCAATCCGGAGATCATCTCCTGCATGTTATATGATAATGATATGAGCGGTATCGTAATGAACGGGTCCAGGGCAACGATGGAGGATACGATCCTGCAGGGGAACATGTTCGATGGGATCAAAATATTCAACGGCTCCAATTTGGAGCTTATCGACTGCAGTATACTGAACAACAAAGATGACGGACTACAGTTGGCCGATTCATTCGCAAAGCTAAGCGACTGCACTCTCACAGGCAACAAAGGGGATACGATCTATGCAAGGGACGAGGGCAGTGTGGAGCTGTTCAGGACCGATATCAGCGGAGATCAGGATGAGGCCGATGAAAGGGAGCTGAAGATGGAAGGCGGGTCCGACATCGAAGCGTATGACTCCACGTTCGATGAAAGTTCCGTATCCTTTGGCGATCCCCGGTCGAGATTGACGGTGAAGAGATGGGTTCAATTCCTTGTCAAGGATCCCGATGGAATACCGGTCCCCGATCTTTCGATAAGGGTCGTGAACGGAACCGGATATGAGAAGGTCCTCGGGACAAACCTTGAGGGCGAGGGCTCAAGGTATTTCGATCTTTACAGGCAGTTCGACCTGAACAGTGATGGAGATGGTGATGATGCGGGCGAGGTCCGGATACTTGAGTATAATTTTTCCATAGAGGAAAACGGATACCTCCCGTATGAAGCCCGTACGATAATGGATATCGGGTATGTTCATAATGTGGTACTGGAACCCGAACCTGTTGTGAGTGTTATTTTCTCCTCCCCTGGTGACGGGGACAGGGAAGTGCCGGTGGACATAACGATCTTGATACGTTTTGACAGGAATGTGGACCCCACCTCCTTGAGGATAGATATCGAGGGACCTGGCGGAAAGCCGGTTTTTTTCGAACTGGAATATTTCGATCGGAACAGGACAGCAAGGCTTGTCCTGGAGGATGATCTCAGTTATTCTTCGTTGTACAAATTGATACTCAGGGAGGTCGAAGGAGATGCCGGAGAGGTTTTTTCCGGACCATTCCGGTTCCAGTTCACGACCGTATCCAAGCCTCTTCCGGATAACGACCTTGATGGGATCCCTGATATGGACGACGATGATGATGATAACGACGGGTTCAACGATATCGAGGAAGAATACTACGGAACTGACCCTTTCAACGATCAGGATTTTCCGCTTATTCCAGGCGATGATGATGACGATGATGAACTCCCGGACATACCGGTGGTTCCGGGTGACGATGATGTCACATTTCCCGATGTGATAATCACTCCTGTTGATGATAATGGGATACAGCCAACGGTTCCCGATGACAACCTTGACCCGGTCACAAGGACAGATGACACTGCCCGGGAGGACGACGGCGGGGGGTCCATCATTGTATTGATATTCTCTGGACTTCTCGGTTTCCTGATCCTTGCCGGAACGGTTGTCCTCATTTTCCTTTCGGGAAGGAAACAGAGCACATTTAAAGAGGATGGACCATGAAGTGTTATGGTTCTCAGGATCGGACACAGGGGAGCATCCGGTCAATATCCCGAGAATACTATGCTGTCCTTTGAAAGAGCTCTGGATCTGGATGTTGACATGGTAGAGCTTGACGTCAAATTGTGCAGATCCGGGGAGCTTGTGGTGATCCATGATGAGACCGTTGATCGGACCACCGATGGTTCAGGGAAGATCCTCGATCTTGACCTTCGTGAGATCAAGGAACTGGATGCGGGGTCCGGTGAAATGATACCGACCCTGGTCGAAGTTCTGGAACTTGTCAAGGGTCATTGTGGGGTGAACATAGAATTAAAAGGTCTTGGAACCGCAGAACCCGTAGGTAAGTTGGTCAGGGAGATGGAGAATGTTCTGGTATCTTCGTTCCACCCCGGGGAGCTTTATGATCTCTTCTCGTTCGATAACAGCATAAATCTCGGTTTCCTGATAGATAAGGATCCAAGAGGCGGAGAGGAGTTCATCAGGGAACTCGGGGGTTATTCGATACATCCACGGTATGATCAAACCTATCCTGAATATGTCGATCTCTGCCATGGGATCGATCTGAAGGTAATTGTCTGGACCGTCAACGATGAAGATGATATAACGAAGATGGTTGAGATGGGGGTCGATGGGATCATATCGGACTACCCGGAGCGGGTCCCGCAGTAAGTGTGTTTTCTCCGACATGGTCCGCTTTATCTATTGAAAACGGAGAGGTCGGTACATGGTAGGGGCCAGCAATACCAGGTATCATTCAGGAAATAAAATAAGTAGATATATATATTTTTCATAGCAAATAAATATAATAAACGATCTGCATATGCGTCTACGACAAGAAGGTAATGAAATGAAGAGAGACAACAGGGAGATGTGCCCGGTCTGCGGGATCGGGATCGACGAGCATCTTCCGGAAGGGTCCCGTTTCACATGCAGGAATTGCGGCAATACCTTCCTGCTGAAGTGGGACAGGCATCAGAGGGATTATATTTTCATAGATGTCCGTGACAAGGGAAGAGGAGAACCGCTCGGCCTTCCGAGAGGGTCCGTTAGAGCGTTCGTGATGCTTCTGGTGTCCTTGACCTGCTGGATCATGTTCCTGATGGGGCAGGACGTTCCCCATTATCTCTTGAACCTTGCCTTGATCATGATAGGGTATTATTTTGCATTCAGGGGGCAGGGATACCTTCTCAAGGGACTCCCGGCCGTTGAGACCAAGGATACCAAGCAGCCTCTTCACATGCCCAAAGGGTTCATCAGATGGATCGTGATCGGGGGATTTCTGATATCCATGGTGGCCCTGTTAGTGACCGGTGGAATGAAGGGGCATAATTATATTGAGTTCTTCTTCATCCTCTCGGGGCTTGTCCTTGGGTACATATCGAAAAAGGTCAGGTTGGGACTTCTCAAGATGGAGACACCCGGGATCATCAAGCACGGAAGGTCCGTGCTCGTACTCTCAATATCCATATTCCTGTTTTTGGTGTTCCTGTTCGGCATCCTAGAGAATGTGGGAGCACTGCCCATAAGGCTCTCGATCGCTGTGATCGGGTTCTACTTCGGGTCGAGGAGCTGAGGAAAACCTTGAAACAGAGGTCAGTTATTGGGGTGGCATGTGGGACGCTCTGACATTAGTGTTCATTGTTCTGGTCGTCACACTTGCCGGGTTCGTCCAGGGGCTGGTCGGTTTCGGCTCAGGGCTTGTCATGGTCCCGATACTGGTAATTTTCATCCCACCAAGGGTCCTGGTCCCTGTTGTACTGCTTCATGGTCTTGTGCTGAACTGGACCCTGACCCTGGGATCAAGGAGACATCTGCAGATCAAGCGGACGCTCCCTATCCTTGCCGGAGGGATCATCGGCATCCCCACAGGGGCTGCTCTTCTTCTCTTTCTTCCCCAGTCCTATCTGAAGCTGATGATAGGCATTGTGGTGGTCCTGTTCGGATGTGCCCTGCTCATGGGTGCTTCGGTAAAGGTCAGGAAGGAGGGGGCTCTCTCCTTTCCTCTTGGTATCGCGAGCGGTATACTGAACGG
>JAYEPK010000539.1:0-8043 GCA_034723935.1 Thermoplasmatota archaeon | reverse complement strand
CACTGATCCCCATGATGATGCAGACAACGACGCTTTTCATGATCATCATCATCCTGCTAGGTTTCATGTTCATGGAAGGTATGCTTGTCGCCTTCACATGGGGGAGACTTCCGAGGGATGTCATGTGGCACAACCTCAAGTTCAGGCCGCCGGCCGAGGACAAGATAATTCGATCAATGATAATCGCTGTTTTTTCGGGTTTGATGTGCGGTATCATCGCGACCAGGATGGGGATCTCCGATCCCAAGATAATACTTGCAATAAGTGTGACCCCTATGTTCTATCCCGGATGGATAATCCGGAAAGAAGAAGCGCTTCTCAAGAGGTGTGACTCTTCTTATGATGCTTTCATGAGATCGGTCGGGTCGGCGGCAGAATCCGTCGGAGGTTCCACGGAAGACGCTCTGAGGCAGCTCCGCCGCCATGATTTCGGCGCTTTGACGGAGTTGGTGGACAGGTTGTACAAGAGATTGATCACGAGGATCGACAAGGTCAATTCATGGATATTCTTCTCGGTGGAATCAAGGTCCAATCTGATAGCCAAGTTCACGGAGATGTACATAAAGGCTATCATGGTAGGTGGTAAACCAACCGAGGTGTCGAAGATAGTATCATCCAATTTCACGAGAATGCAGGGTTTGAGGAAGCATCGATATCAGATGGCAGCGAACATAACCGGTGTCATGTACGGGCTTGCGGTCGCGATCGCCTTCACACTCTACCTTTCACTCCATATAATGAAGCTCATGAACAGTGCGACCGCAACGCTGGACCTCGAGAGCATTCAGAGTGGAGAGGTACCGATGCCAATAGTATTTGCAACCTACAATGTCGAACTTATGCAGATGATGGTCCTGGGTGTGATCATAATCCATGCCGTTGCATCGGCCTATCTCATCAAGGTGGTGAACGGGAGCCACAAGTACTCGTTCGTATTCCACCTTGCAGGGATGACCTGGACCTCACTTGTCATAGCTGTATTATCCGATATGGCGATGGAAGACATGATCTCATCCTCACCCCTTGGATGATCATTGAACGATCCATTCCAACGGCTATGTTTTTAAGAAAAATGTAAGTGATATATGATAATTCTATAGGTGATAGGACATATTGTGACATGTCATTATCAACTCTGAGAATGAACTGAGTTCCTTGATATATGCCAAGTACTTTCTCATACCTGTAGCAAGATCATATTAAAACGTTTGTCAATGTGAAGTGTAAGGGGATGTGGCGGGACAGCCACATCACCCTTTTCGGGATGTTGGCAAGGATAAAAGGGTCTCTATGTTATAAGGAAGTTGCCTTATGCCAATCGCAGTTGATAATCATGGCTAACAGGTTCGGTGCAGGATGATGAGATACCAGCTAAAGTTCAAGGATGGAAGCGTTCTGAACGGTAAGATCGTCGGGGAGATGGGGAGCTCTCTTCTTTTCAGGGACGATCGATCGAGCGAAGGTATCAGGGTAGTTCACATCTCGGAGCTCAGTGCGGCATGGAAGGTAAGAAAAAGCGATGTCGATGAGATACCAGCAAAGAAAGCTCCGGTGGTTACCTACAAGGATGAGTTCAGGATCCTTGGCATCGATGAGGTCGATGACCTGACACGGGAGGAGGATCTGCTCCCCACCCGTTACCCACTTCCTGACGTCTACTATGAAGTGGAGAAGATTGAAAAAGAGCTTGTGTTCAGCTGTGAGAACACGGGTCTTGATCGGGAGGATGTTGAGGTTTATCTGAGCGAGGGACGAATGGACATATACATGATCGGGAAGCAGGGTCCGAGGCAGGTGGCTGTAAAATTGGACCGATCGTATTCGAGGGACCCGGAGATCAAGGTAACGGAAAACATGATCGAGATTAGATTGTATTGAATCGGTCTTCACTTTTCCGCTCAGATCAGGTCAAGCCCTGTTAGTGGGTGTTTTGTTTTTTGATATTTGATGAACGAACAATAAATAACAGTACCGTTTTTTTTGATCGAGGAGATCCTATGGAGATAAATGGCCGCGAGATCGACAAGAAGACCATTCAAAAGATCCTGAAGAAGGCGACAAAGCTCGGGTATGATCCAGGTATGCATCTTCCGGAAAAAGCTTTCAAGCTCGGGTTCGAGATAGGTTATCACGGGCATTTTGAAGGTTTTGGAGGTGCGGGAGGAACACTGGAGAACATCGCTGAGAAGGCTTCTGACTTCGGCCTGAAGAAGCTTATCATGATGTATTACGGTGAAGGGAAGAGCGTTGGAAAAAGCGAGCGTGCCTTCCAGCTCACGGGTAACGAGAAAGAGGACAAGAGGTCAGATGATATTTCTGTCTCAAGGAAAGGAAGGAAGATAGATGAAGAGGAGTTCGAGGTCAAGGATACGGCCAACTTGACCGAAATGCCTCGTGTCCAGGAACTTTTTCAGCCTCTGGAGGTCCTTCCGGGAGTGACGGTCCCCAAGCTTTTCAAGATTATGTCGTTCCTCAAATAATAGGTCTTTCAGGATCATGAATGACCTTTAGAATATTCCCGGAGGGATAATGATGGATATTTTGTCCTTGAGCGCTGTTGAAAGACTGCAGCTTATGGGTTTTCCGGCCA
Organism: Thermoplasmatota archaeon; assembly: GCA_034723935.1. Lineage (GTDB taxonomy): Archaea > Thermoplasmatota > Penumbrarchaeia > Penumbrarchaeales > Penumbrarchaeaceae > JAYEPK01. Next base: position 5,453 of record JAYEPK010000539.1, on the reverse strand, counting down.
GGACACTGGTTCTTGTGGCTTCAAGTATGGGGGGTACGAACGCTCTCTACGAGATGCTTCCGGGTTTTGGAGACCTGAAGGGAATTGGCATGGTAATTGTCCAGCACATGCAGAAAGGTTTCTCGGAACAGTTCGCGGAAAGACTGAACAATGTGACGGATTTTAAGGTCGTAGAGGCAAAGAACGGGGACATGATCAATGGAGGAAAGGCTTACATTGCACCGGGTGGTCTTCACCTCGTGATCGAAAAGGCAAATATGGGGTGGTACAAGCTCGGAACAGAAGATGGTCCACATGTCAGGGGTGTGAAACCGGCTGCGGATGTTCTTTTTCGCTCATCCGCCCAGGCGGTGGACATTCCTATCATCTCCATTGTCCTGACCGGTATGGGTTCGGATGGGGCCGATGGTGTCGAGGAATTGAAGAAGAGGGGTTGCTACGTGATAACCCAATCCAAGGAGACCTGCAATGTCTACGGCATGCCCCGGGCGGTTGACATGAGGGGTCTTTCGGATCTATCGCTCCCACTCTCCAGGATCCCCCGGGCGGTTTTGAAGGCTCCCCGGATCGCAAGGAGGAGGCATCCCGGAAAGATCGGTCAGTTCAGGATCAAGGGGCTCGGATCGTGAGAGAATATCTCGGATGATAATCACAACCTGTAGGTTTTATATGATAATCACCAATGATAATGTGGAGCCTGGACAGCAGAAACGAGTTCGACGGGATGTTGGTAACTTCCGGAATGGCCAGTGATCGTCTGGCTCCATTTTTTCCTCTCAGAGATCTGCCTATATTTCGGCGACTGCCGGAGATCAGGCATCATTGAACAGATCATCGTACATCTCCCTTTTCATCTTCTTTTCCATGGTGGGTGTATGGAAGGTCTCCTTGACGCTCTCTATGAGCTTGTATGGATCTATCGGCTCCCTGATGTAGGAGAATGAGCTTCGTGCTATGACGTGCGGTGTCGGTCTGTTCGATCTTGTGACTATGAACTTCACAGGAACACCATCGTTTATCCTGTAGAGGGTATCGACCAGGTCCATTGTTGGTATCTGCTCCAGGAACAGGTCGATCATGACCAGATCGAAGTTCCCCTTCTCCATCATGAAAAGCTTTTTTGCCTGGGCGGGGTCCTTTGAAATGAAGACGACGTAACCGTTCTCGGCAAGGATCTTGCTTATCATTGCAGAGATGGTCCTCTTTTCGACGATCAGTAGTATCCGTTCACCCTGTCCCCTCAGGTTGGTCGGCGTTGTTTCCTTGCTCGCTGTCGTGGACCTCACAGCGGTCCTTGAGGGGAACAGAAGTGTGATCTTCGTTCCTTTCCCTTCCCTGGATGAGATAAGGACCTTACCTCCTATCTTCTTCATTATTCCATAAGAGACGGAAAGCCCTAGGCCGGGGCTTGCACCTGACATCTTTGTTGTGTAAAACGGCTTGAACACCTGTCCGATCCTGTCGGAAGGAATACCGCATCCGTCATCGATTATCCGGATGGAATTGTATCTGGTCTGTTTTTCATTCTCACCATTTTCAGGGTGTCTCTCTTCGAGATGGACGGAGATCCTTCCATTTCCCCGAATGGCTTCCAGGCTGTTCCGGAGAATGTTCCTCAGCACCTTTGATATCAGCTCCCCGTCCCCCCGGGTTAGGTGCCTTTTTTCTGTATGGGTTACCTTGAGCTCGATCCTCTTCATATCATCCAGGCCCATGTTCTCGATGGTCTCATCCACAATTTTCTGAAGATCGACCTCGCTGTACCTTGGATCGAATTCCCCCGAGAAGAACTGGAGATTGTCCATGATCACCTCGAGTGACCGGATGGAACCTTTCATCTTTCTGAGGTTGATCTCTATCCTTTTCGGATCGTTCCTGTTCTTTCTGATATCCTCGATAAAGGAGCTGATCAGGATCAGTTCCTTGTTCATGTCCATGGTTATTCCCGATGACAGCATTCTCGCGTAATCCCAGCCCGTCATGGCAGGGCCTGCCGGTTCATGATCATTTTTTGTATCCGTCAGGTCCCGGGCAAGGGACTCGAGCTTTTCCATCTTGTTCTTGAAGTCCTCGATATGTCTGTGGAGGCTCCGGATCTCCAGGGTGTACCTTGTTATGGTCTGTAGCTTTTCATCCCTTCCTTCAGCGGGTATGAAATAATCCTTGACCCCTTTTTTCATCGCCTCATCTGCGATGTAGAGGTTCGAACGATCCAGGGACAGGATGACCGGAACCTCGGGTCTTAGCATCATGACCCGATCGAGGTCCTCCATCGAAGAGTTGGTATCCCTGCCCATCCCGAATATTATCATGTCAAGGTTCTGATCGTTGAGCTCCTCGAAGGCGTTCTTGAAGTCATCTGACGTCTTCAGATCTATTTTAATATCGAAATCGATCAGAAGATTGTCCTCTACGTGCTGAAGCAGTTCTTGCTCCCGGGAGATGAAGAGGACCTTCTTTGCGTTATTTGACATGTTACAGGTGTATCCTTGAGCTGAATATTTAAAATATTGCAGGTTTATTGATCCAGGACAGGATCTGACAAGTTGAGGGACCTGCAGATGGAAGGCTGTTCCTTCAATATTCTGTCTGGATGACCTTTACCGATCTGTCCATTTCCGGGTTCTCGATGTCTGCGAGTTCCAATCTTACCCTGAGCTCACCCTTCTCCAGAAATACGTATGCTCCCTTGAGCTTTGATCTGTAGAGCTGGACCCATTTTCCTCTTGAGGTGAGGGTCTTCTCATCCTTTTGTATGAGGTCCGCCGCGAGGAGATCCTTCATCTTCCTGTAGCACACTGCGATCGGAATATCGTATTTGAGTGCAAGCTGCTGGGCAGACAATGGTCTTTTCAGGGTCGAGACGAGGATCTTCATCACATATTCGTCCGTTATCAATCTGGATACATATGCCGGGTCCATTAACACACCACACATCCCGAATTCTTCTGGAAACCTCCTTCTTATCGGGGGAGATGAAGGGGGTTCTGCTTCGGATATCTTCCTATTGCACCTGGTATTTAATAGTCTTTCACTGTGATTATTTTTTATGATACCAGTCTCTTATGTTTCCCTAACTCATGAGTATATTGTGGTGATATGTACATTATATTACGTGTGGAGGATTATAATTAATTTATAAAAATTATGAGATACATTTTCAATGAACAATGATTGTTCCCACATTATTGTAATTTTCTTGCTGAATATGTTTAGATATCTCATTTGTAATGAGATCCGTCAGGTCAGTAAGTTATCAGGGACACTATGCTTCTGCTTCGATCTCCTTTTCGGGTTCCAGTGCTTCCATGTCTCCGAGGTCGAGATCCTTGATGACGCTCTTCAGATCGAGCAGTATTATCAACCGGTCTCCTACCTTGCCCATACCCTGAACGTTCTTTGAACCTTCACCAGATCCCAGGTTCTTTGCTTCAAGGACCTTATCACTGTCAAGCCTCAGGACCTCACTTACCCTGTCAACGATGATCCCGATCCGTCTTGTTCCCATGTCCATAATAAGAACCCGGGTCTTCTCGTTCATTTCGGTAATTTCCATGTTAAAGATTTTTCTCAGATTGATGATGGCGGTCACCTCACCCCGGAGGTTGATCACTCCTTCAATATGATCCGAGGTCTCGGGTACCTTGGTTACTGTGATGTATCTTATGATCTCCTTGACGTTGTGTATGTTCACTCCGTATTCCTCATTTCCGATCTTGAACACCACGACCTGTCTTTCGGAGATTTCATCTTTTTTTAAATTATCGTCATCCATGCGCTCACCCTTCTATCAGACCTTTTTATTGGCTATTGTCCCATATAAATGATTTTGACCTATTATCAAATGGTAAAATGTGAAAGATATATACTTCAAAAGAAATTGGTAATTTTAAACGAGGCAGTACCTGATCATTTCTTATTCTGATCCTGGATGGTGGAAAAAATAGGGAGAGAAGGGTGCTACTTGGCACCCTTCTCTTGTTGATCACTTCGGATGGAGGTGGTCGGGTATGTTTCCCCGGATCAGAATATCATTCCTCCGGTTTTGGTCACTCGTCCGATCCATCTGTCTCTTTCAGTTTCCTTGTTACAACTTTCTTTTCCTTTTCAAGATCGTCGTCGATCCTGAACTTCTTCGCAGTGTTCTGAAGGTTTATGGACATCTCCGAGAGATCCTGGGCCCTTGCGGTCAGCTCCTGCATGGACGCAGTTAGTTCCTCAGTTGATGCAGATGATTCTTCGGTCGATGAAGCCGATTCCTCTGCAACAGCAGCGATCGACTCCATTGCACTTACAGACTCCTCGGTTCCCGCTTTCTGCATCCTGGTGGACTCGGAGATGTTCTGGATCTGGTTGGATGTATCATCCGCCATTGTGGCTATCCCTTCCAGAGCAGTATCCGTCTCCTGCACGTTTTGCATTCCCTCTTCAACAGCCTTTGTTCCCTTTCTCATGGCCTCAACGGCTTTCTGTGTCTCCGTTTCGATCTCTTTTATCATCTTTGCGATGCTCTCCGCCGATTCTCGGGAATTTTCAGCCAGATTCTTGACCTCATCGGCCACCACAGCGAAACCTCTTCCCTGATCACCAGCTCTTGCCGCTTCAATGGCCGCGTTCAGAGCAAGGAGAGTTGTCTGGTCTGTGATGTCCGTTATCACATCCACTATCTTCACTATCTCCGTGGATTTCTTTGAAAGTTCCTCGATCGTATCGGAAGATTCCTTGACGACCGCCTGGATATCGGACATCTTCTTGACCGTTCTTTGCACTGTATTCCTGCCTTCCTTGGCAGAATCGTTCATCTTCAGTGCAGTTTCAGCCGATTGGCCGGAAGCTGTTTCCACTTCCTCGACAGACCTAAGCATCTCCTGCATGGATGTTGTCGTGTCACTTGCCTGCTGGGCCTGCTGCTGTGATCCTTCGGCTATCTGTGTGATGGCCGCAGAGACCTGTTCGGTCGATGCGTTCATCTCCTCGGTCATCGAAGCCATTTCCTGCGAGACGGCTCCAACATCGGTAGACGCATTCTGTATGTCCTTCACGAGTCCCTTGAGGTTATTCTGCATCTTCTTGAATGATCGAGCGATCTTATCGATATCTCCCTTAGCCTCGATGTCAAGATCGTTGGTAAGGTCCCCGTCTGCTATGGCTGCCGAGACCCTGTTCAGTTCCTGTATCGGAGGAGCGGTGTTTTTAAGCATGTCATCGTATGCTCCGATCATATCGCCGATCTCGTCCTTTGTCTTTTTCATATCTATTTTAACATCGAAGTCCCCGACTGCGAGTTTTTTTGATATCTTGACCAGCTGGTTGATCGGTCTTGTTACCCCTCTCGTTATTACAAATGCACAACTCAATCCGACAATGACCGCGATAGCTGTGAAGATACCAAGGAGGATGAAGGCCATTGTCTGCGCGCTGGAGATATTCTCATCCTGTATGGAGTTCAGATC
>JAYEPK010000538.1:0-8058 GCA_034723935.1 Thermoplasmatota archaeon | reverse complement strand
CAGGATGATAGACAGCATCAATGACGTGCTCTTTCCAACAAGGATCGGTCTTCGCACTATTTCATATAACTCCCATTATGTGAAGGTTTCTATCAAATAACCGGAGTATAATGGAGTTCGTGTTAAGGGTGTCGGTGAGGTCTGTATGCCCCACAGTACCTGCATGAGTGGCTGAGGATACGCGATTTTGAGTTGAGGCTTTAAGTCCTCGTTTGTAACGTGCGTCCTCTGGCCAGTGTGACCATGCATGCACATGTTTCGGTAATGAAGAGATGCATTGACTGATCAAGGTCCAAACCAATCTGAAAACTGGTAGGAAAAATCCGATATCAAGGCGTGATCTTGCCCTTGCCTTTGCAGTGAGGGCATTCGATATCAAAGGGAGAGCCAGAACTGATCACGGAACCACTGACGGACATCTTGAAACTGTTCCCGCAGTAAGGACACTCCAGAACGACCTTGACCGGAGCGTCCTCATCGAAGAGAGCTTTCTTGTCCGGCCCCCTCTTCTTGCTTTCCCATTCCGGAACCGGGGATAACTTTTCAAGATCTGGAGCCTTCTTCCTGTCCGATCTCACAGGCACGACATCCAGGACCCGGGTACGTGAGACAACATCGCCTTCATGACCGGACCTGCTCGTGGATATCAATCTCCCGTCCCCGTCCATCTCAAGACCCACCTTCCTCAGCCTTGATTCCAGGTTCTTTCTTCTCCCCTTGCCCACAAAGACAAAAAAGAGAACAAGAAGGAGAACGATGATGGAAAAAGGTGTTATGAAGATGAGAAAGGGCAGGAGATCCTGCCCGGACTCGCCATTCACATCGTCTTCCATGAAGGAGAGGGATATATTGTCTTTGGAGCTCTTGCCGTGGCCGTCGTTCACCTGAAGGACCACCACAAGGTCATCTCCGACCATATCAGAACGCCAGGTGATGGTGCAACCTCTTCTCACCTTGCCATCGGGGAGCGTCCAGATATAGGTCAAAGGATCACCATCCGGATCGTAAGATCCGCTTCCATCCAGGACAACATCATCTCCGACGGTCCTTGTGAAGAAACCACCTTCAACATCGATGACCGCGACCGGCATCCCGTTCAGATCCTCTTCGGTGGGCTGGAAATATATCGGGACCACGGAGGTATCCTCGTTCCCGTTCAGATCGACAGCAGTTACAGCGGCCCAGTATGTTCTCATCGGTTCCAGACCTGTGAGGATCAAGCTGTCAAGGTCGGACATGTCCAGGACCTCGTAAGGGTCCAGACCATCAACATCCTGGAACTCGTCCTCCTCCAGATAGATATTGTAGCTTCCAAAATCCTGTACAATAGATGGATACCATTCAAGAGAGACCGCACCCTCGTCAACCACCAACACCTCGAGACCTTCGATCTTTGCGGGGGGCTCCTCATCAAAGGGATCGTATCCCTGGCCGCTGACCATGATATCGTCTATGAACCATCCACCCCCGTAACCCTGCTCCCCTGACACCAGAGTGAGACGGATCCTTGTCCTGCTTCCCGTGAACCCGTCAAGATCGAACTCTTCCGCATACCATCTGTGAGTACCCATGAAAGCTTTTTCTCCTGCCAGTGATGTGGAAAGATCATTGGAAAGTCTACCGTAATCCCCCTTTACCGGATCAAGGATCACCCAGTCACCGTCATCATCAAGGGCCTGGACAACTCCTCCGGATGCACCGAAACCACCTTCAAGGTCGTAACTGTGATAGAAATGCAGAGATGAGGAGCTGATCAGACGGAGATCTATCCAATCGGATTCGAGATATTTTTCCACATCCCCTTCGAATCCAGGTGTTCCGTTCGGTCCAGAGTTCTGTCCACCGCCCCAGAATACCGGACCGGAAGACATTGTAGGAACCCTCTCGCCAGTGTCAATGGTATCCCATTCGACCGAGGTTGGAAGACCACCGACATTCCAGTGATCTATACTGCTGGATGCGTCATCGAAGAATACCGGGTCGAAGGCTTTGATATTGAACGAAATTCCCTCTTGATAGGATCCTCCTATCGAGAGATTTATCCAGCCCCTGAAATTCCCACTCCGGGATGGATACCAATCCATAGTTCCGGTGGTCATCGGAGAAACGGCTATATCGATCGAGCCGAAGAATTCCTCTTTCTCGGCTGCGGTCTCGATATACAGGGTCATCGAGCTTCCTTCGGGAACGCTCTGCCCATCATTCCTCGCCTCGAGCAACACCTTTGCCTTTTCACCTGTTGTGACCACTGAAGGTATCATAGACCCTGGTGAGAGCGTGATATCTACCAGACCTCTCTGTCTTCCGGATAACTCGACAAGATCCAGGAAAACACCATTGTCAACGTATCCATCCCCGTTCTCCCGGAGAAGGAACCTGAGATGCAGGTCACCATCGATGTGAGAAGAGAGGTCCATCTCCTTCGTATTCCAAGACCCGGATGTCGTACCGTTCATAAATTCAATGTCCAACCAACTGACCCCGTCCGAACTCACCTGGACCACCATCTCATCTCCCTCGTGCGCTTCTCCGGTCTCATTCAGTTCATCATCATGGGGAAGGAGATCCATCCAGTAAAGGAAAGAAAGTGTAAGCTCCTCAAAGCCCGAGCTATCAACTTCAAGGACCTCAAGATAAGCCTCCGTATTTACCCCGTAGGTTCCGTTCAAAGGGCACCCCCATACTTTGAGACCGGAGCCCGCCGAGGTTGGTCCCGGATCCTCTGCTGTGCCGGTCCCGGGCAAACCCCACTCCCAGAGGTCCCCGTCACCGCCATGGACAAGGGACCCATCATCGCTTTCAAAATCAAGGGAAAGAACAGATGAATGCTCTTCAGCTGCAATGTCCGGTAGTGCTATCATTGATGATGCAAGGGATAACAAGATCATCATAGAACTGAAAGCATAACTTTTCATTGGACATCTCCATGGAACATCGCTATATCTATTATCATGGTGAATTATATAAAACCTTTAGAGGATATCATGAAAATCTCTCCCGGAAAGCCTCCTCTATGGCCCTCATGCCAATCTCTGCGGGGGTTTTCAGAAAGACATCCGAAAGCGATACTGTCAGTTCCGTCGGTTCCAAATTGATCTCTATCAACCTTCCAGCCTGAGCTTTAACGATCGCGGGCAACATTGCCACCGGTTGGACAACTCCAGATGTTCCCACAACGATCATGCTCCTTCCGGTATATGCTGCCTTGAAGGCAATTTCCATCTCCTTCTCGGGTAGTTGCTCGCCGAAGAATACAATATCCGGCCTCTTGAACGATCCACATTCACATATTTCGGAGAACTCGTCCCAGGTACCGCGGTCCAGCATCTCCTTGTTTCCACACCCCATACAGTATATCCTCCGGGCATTTCCATGGATCTCGATGAGGTCCTCTGTACCTGCTACAACATGGAGCCCATCGATGTTCTGGGTCACAACGGGTTTGACCCAGCCCTCTTTCTCCATCCTGGAAATTGCATAATGGGCCTCGTTCGGCTCGGAGAGGATCGCACCGTCAATGATCTCTTTCAGCATCTTCCAGGACCTTTCAGGGTGCTTCCTGAATGTATCGATATGACCGTATTCATACGGATCATATCTATCCCAGAGACCTCCGGGCCCCCTGAAAGGCGGGATCCCCGATCCCACAGAGATACCTGCTCCTGTGAGTACTATCAGGGGTAGTTCATCAGCTACAATCCCGGCTGCCGATCTGGCGGTTTCCTTCAGTTCTTCCGGTATCATCATGGGCATCAGCACTCATAGGGATCATCATGGATCAGCCAGTATCGTTCATCACCTGCCCGGGGGTTATCAGCTCCCCGATTAATAGAACTAACCCTCGATATTATCGCTCTCCCGTATGCAATCTATATATTCATGTTCGTTGTTCGAACAACGGGGAATCAATATGGACCGCGAAGAATACATCTATTACCAGTTCATGAAAAAGGTCACCGAGGATGAATACATCTCCCTCGATGAGAGCGGATTGATACTGATCCTGGAGGACCGTCTCGGTCTGTCCGATGACAGAATGGATGAGATCATGGAGTGGGTAGAGAAAAGAAAGAAACCACCACTGAGCGAAGAGGGGATGGAAGAGCTGAAAAACGATACATCCAATCATCTCTACGAGCTCAAGGTCTATGAGAGGATCCTTGAAGAGTCTCTCAAGGATGAGAAGATAGAGAAGGATGAGAAGAACCTCCTCTTCATGCTCACGGAGATAATGAACGTGAGCGAGGAGGAGAGGGGCACGATCTACAACAGGATCAAGGGTTCCTGATGAAACTCGTCCATGATGTCATAAGAGGATACCAGGAACATCATCTACTTCTAGGGGAGAAGATAGATGGGAAACTTTCCGATTTCAGTTCAATATGGGAAAGTAAGGATGAAGAGAAAGCTCTAAAAGAGCTTTTGTTCTGTATTTTGACCCCTCAGTCCAGAGCTCAGGTCTGCTGGGGAGCCGTCGAGAACATGGCATGCAACGATATCCTGCTAAAAGGCACCTATGATGAGGTCCTTGGGTCATTGGAAAAGGTCCGGTTCAAGTACAGGAAATCGGGTTTCCTTATCGAGGCAAGGAACAGGTTCTACAGGGACGGCAGGATCAACATCATCGAATTCATCAAGGGGTTCGATGACGCTCTTTCGGCAAGGGAGTGGTTCGTGAGGAACATCAAAGGGTTCGGATACAAGGAATCCAGTCACTTCCTCCGGAACATAGGTCTAGGAGATGACCTGGCCATACTTGATAGACATATTTTGAGGGAGCTTGCAAAGGTCGGAGTGATAATGGAGATACCAGGGTCGATGTCGAACAGGAAGTATCTCGATATAGAGGAGAGAATGAGAGGGTTCTCGAAGAATATCAATATACCGCTACTGCATCTAGACCTCGTTATCTGGCATATGGCGACCGGAACCATCTTCAAGTGAGGTGAGAACATGGCCCTCGAAGAGAAGAATCTCGTATCGATAGAGGAGAAATGCAGGAACATTGTCGAAGGAGATTCTTTGAGGGATGGGAAGCTCGAGGAGATCTGCAGGATACTTGAGGAGAGCATAGACCATTACAACTGGGTCGGGTTCTATCTTGTCGATGGAGAGAGGGAGCTTGTCCTGGGCCCATACGTCGGAGCTCCCACGGACCATACCAGGATAGGTTTCGGGGAGGGGATCTGTGGTCAAGCAGCGGATACGGGAAAGCTCTTCTTGATCCAGGACGTTGATAGGGAAACGAACTATCTCTCCTGCAGTCCGGAAGTGAGATCCGAGATCGTGCTCCCCATCTTGAAAGATGAAGAGCTTGCAGGGGAGCTTGATATTGACTCTCATCAACTTGCACCATTTACAGAAATTGATAGATCCTTTCTGGAGAGGATATGTGAGTTGGTTGCACCTCTGCTTTGATCAGGTATGTTCGCAAAGAGGTATTCGACCGTTATAATGAATGTGAGTTCCATCGAAAGCAAAGCTCAGAGGATATACCTCCACACCGAGATCGACCGATCTGTAGAATATCCTTGCGAACTCGGGATCCGTATCTGCTTTGGGACAGAAACATTCGGCCTCCGGTCCAAGTACCAGGATCATCAAGGCAGCTCCATACCCCTTCTTCTTGAGCTCGATCAGCTCCTCCACATGTCTTCTTCCTCTCTCGGTAGGGGCATCCGGGAACATGGCTTTTCCATTTAGAGTGAGGGAGCAGCCCTTGACCTCGATGTATATTTCCTTGTTCTTCCGATCCAAAAGTTTGAAGTCAAGCCGGCTATTTCCAACCTTCACTTCCGGCAGTATCTCCTTGGGCTTCCCGAAGGGAGATATCAAAGGATTTCCAAGGATCGATTCCGATATCATTCTATGGTAGCTGGAATTTATAAGGACCCATCTCCTTCCAACCTTCCCCGCGATAACTTCCCAATCCGTCTTCCTTCCAGGTCTTGCCGCGTATCTGATGAGAAGGTCGTTCCCAGGTATGAGTATCTCCTTGAGCCTTCCGGGATCATGTAGATGGCAAATGATAGTATCCTCTTCATCTTCCATCGAAGCTTCCACGACGAACCTGTTCGGTCTGGAAACGAAACGAACCTTCCTGTCAGATCGAATTCTTATTCTGAACCCGGACATAAAAATAGAGAGCACTCAAGAGCATAATACCTATCCCTAACTTTACAACATATACGATCTTCAACGAATAGGTATTGGGATCAAGAACTATGATAATATGGTCAGTCCAATTTACAAGATAGCAAAGCATGAAATAGAGAAAGTGAATGAACGATACTCGGGTCAAATTCAAAAACACACAACCAAATGAACATTACATGAAGAGAGATCTTTATCAAGGTCCCGATGGCAGATGCACCTGTATTTTCTGTTCTACCATCGGGGTGCTTCGAATTCAATATGGATGATCTCGATTCTACGATCCACTCCCTGATCGGGAGCATTTGAGAAAACAGCAATAATTCCAAACGACGTTTTCGTACTCCTACCGTACGTGAATCCTCTCTTATCATACCGATAAGAACGGCTAAAAGCTCCAAGACATTCGGAATATATATCCGGAAGGAAGGCATATCACTTGATGCGACCTTTATCAGCTATCCCGATGTTGACTTCCAAGCAGTGAATACATACATCGGAAGGACCGGGAAGCCATGGATGTATCCCAGTAAAAGGTCGAAAAAATCTGAAGGTGATTAAAATGGACATAACCGATTTCAACCTCGAGGATCTGCTCCTTGCAGCGATCAAGAGCGAGATGGAGAGCAAGGCTGTCTACGAATATCTTGCAAACAAGGTACCGGGCGCATTCCTATCTGACAAGCTGAGGTTCATTGCGCAGGAGGAGCAGAAGCACCGTGAATTCCTGGAAGGTGTCTTCAAGATGTATATTCAGAAGCCCGTCGGAGAGCTGCCGCTTGAGTCTCCCGTTCCTCTACCAGAGATCTCCATAGACCAGCCTTTTATCCAGGCATCGGATGTAATGTTCCAGGCGATGAAGGCCGAGGAAGCGGCTTCCGATTTCTACAGATCCCTCTCCGAGAGGTTCGACAAGGACGAGAAGACGAAGGAGACCCTCATATACTTAGCCCAGATGGAACTGGGACACTACAGGCTCCTTGAAGTCGAGAAGGAGCACCTCGAGAATACTGAGGATTACGAGATCCAGTGGGAGATGAGCTTTTAGAACCATGAAGCCCCTGCATCATCTTTTGTCATATAATTTCACTCCCCATCTGTGGAACAGACCAACAGATTACCATCTCCTCAGCTGATAAGAAACATCGAACAACATCTGAAAAAAAGAGTTCCGGGCAGGAAGGGGGGGACATATAGGAAGAGATAGAGGTGTTGTGGAAAAATTATCTTTTCTTTTCCTGCCCGATGTATCCTTATCGGTCAGAGTGTTATATAAAAGGAACGAACTCATTATCATTTCCGATATTAAGAACTACCAAAAAGTAATTTTAATAAAATTCTCACCGTCATCCGGCAGGAGATCACTGGACCTTCTCGAACTCCCTGGATATAAGCTTCCTGTCCCGCTCGGCGAGGATGTCCAGGTCCATCGAAAAGATGACAATGGTATTCTCCGAGGTCATGATCCTGTCGTTCATGACCTGAAGCAGGTTAAGGGCCCTGTCGAAATTGATGTTGGTGAGGATGTACTCGAAGCCGTATACCAGAACGGCCGACCTCTCACCCTGTGTCATGGCGGATTGTACCATGATAAGCATCTTCTGAATATTGAGAGGTGAGATGCATGTTACACCCTTGACAGGGGTGGAACTGAACCATGCCATGGGAATACCTTCCAGCCCCTTGATGTCCTTCAGATTGTCCGGGTGCTTCCTTGTGAACACTAGACCGCTGTAACCGGACCCGGTCAGCTCCGTGAACAGTTCGAAACCCCTCTCTCCGTCCTCTTCTTCAACAAGGTAGAGACCATTCTTCTTCAAGATGGGTTCTACCTTCTCCTTGACAGGTCCGGGGATCGAGGACTTCGGAATTGATGCTTCAATGGTCGAGAGCAGATCACCCATA
>JAYEPK010000537.1:0-8069 GCA_034723935.1 Thermoplasmatota archaeon | reverse complement strand
CCATGCTTCATTGTCGCCCATGATCCCACCTGCGATTGGTCCGATGATCCCACCGAATCCATAAGACAGGAAGACCCATCCGTAATTCAGACCGACGGACTTGTTCCCGAAGAAGTCAGCGGTTGCTGCCGGGAACAGAGCGAAATTACCACCGAAGTTGAATCCAATGATTGCAGCTCCAGCATAGAGAAGGTATTCATTTCCTCCTATGAAGAAGAAAGCAAGCATCATCAATCCCTGCAAACTGAACATCAAAACGAAGGACATCTTCCTTCCGATCTTGTCCGACACAAGGCCCCAAACAATACGTCCGATACCGTTTGCCAGTGAGTAGAACAGTGCCATTGCAGTTCCGGCTATCACGGATGCTTCAGCGGCAGTGCTTCCGGAATCCTGAAGAGCATCGATCCCGAACAACTTGATGACACCAATGACCATGAGGCCTGAACCCGCACCGACCATGAACATGAAGAAGAGCATCCAGTACTGCGGTGTCTTCCTCATCTGGGAGGAGGTGAACTCAACAGAACCTGTCGCCGAATCCGATTTTGCCTCAGGTGGTTCCCAGCCTTTCGGGAGCCATCCATCCGGGGGATTCTGCATTAACAATCCGCCGCCAATAACTGCAGCGGCAAAGGCAATACCGTAGATCAGGAAAACCTGAGTAACATCAAAATATTCATACAAACCACCCCAATTTCCGGTTATCTTGATGGGTCCAAAGGTAAAACCGGTGCAAAGTTTCATCCAGAGCAATGCTCCAAAACCAAATCCTGCAACGGCAAGCCCGGATATCATTCCCTTCTTGTCCGGGAACCATTTTACACCAACAGCTATCGGGACCACGTAGGCCAGACCGATACCTGCACCTCCAAGGACTCCGATGCAGAGAAGCATCAAGGCAAAATTTCCTCCGACAAAGGAAGCCAGGATATATCCTGAACCGAGAACAATACCGCCTGCAATGGCCATCTTCCTCGGACCGAATTTCTTGGAAAGCCTGCCTCCGAAGATCGTGAACAGAGCAAAGGTGAAAAGACCTGCTGCAAAGATCATCTGGGATTGGGTCTTGGTGAATCCGAATTCTCCGGTTCTCACATTCTGCATGACCTCGAATGTATCTGTGGTGTTCCCGTCTGTTGCGGTGATCACCATGTGCCATGAACCGCTCTTTGTGACCTTGGCATCGAAAGTGGAAGTGTTTCCATCCATTACTCCTTCATATGGTCCCACGGTGATCGGTTCACCTTCATCATAGACGTAACCGATATAGGGGATAATCTTCTCACTTTTCACGATATTTCCATCATTATCCTTCATTTCGATCAGAACGGACACATTCGTATATTGTGTGTAGGGAGCACCATTCTCCGAAAATGAGAGAGTTATTGTCTCTTCAGATCCGACATCCAGTTCACCCTCGACCTCGATGATGACATCTGTTCCAAGATCATTAATGAAATCATCATCTGGCAGGGGCGCCACCAGTGGAGGCGTAAATACAGACCACGCATATATGGCTCCGAGACTGAGCTGTATAAGAATGGCTCCCACCACTATGATCCATCGGTTCATTACCTTCTGCTCCATATGACCAACTCCATGAAATGATCCTGTCATGTCCCTTCAGTTAATACCATCGGCCCATGCAAGGGACATTGAGGTCTATTACGGACTTGAATATAATCATTGCCCTTGGCATCCCTCATACTATTCGATCCAAGGTTACCTGTGCTTTGTCATGATCATTTGTTACAAACGGACCAATTGGAATGGAAAAGATATTATCCCTGGAAACCTAATATGCCTTCCCATGATATACGGTTTCGTAATGGTAGAATGCAAGACGGGCAAGGAACAGGAGATATTCAAGCAGCTTCAGGGTTTTGATTTCATCGAGGAGGTCCACCCTCTTTTTGGTGAATATGATTTCATAATGAGGATGAAAGCAGAAAATCCCGACGAGCTTGCCAGCAATATAATAACCAAGGTTCGCAACATGGATGGTATCATCGATACCAAGACTTTCCTGGAAGCAACCTTCGACAGCGACCCTATTGAATGATGCCTGTATTGATCATGTTTTTCCTGCCTCGGTAAGGATCAGGTCCGCGAGCCTTTTCACATCGTTCTCATCGGTGCAGTTGAAAATAGGATACTTCTCATGATGTTTGTCCGAATTGGCCATGATGCCGGTCAATGCGATCACCCCGTTCTTTATCCCACGGACCTTGAAAGTATCATCAAGGAGCGAGGTCTCCCTGGCAACCACGATCTTGATAGCCCTTGGATCATCCTCCACGACCCCTTCACAGATCAGTATGTTGGTATCCTCCGGGACATACCTCAGAGCATCATCAAGACCGGCATGATCTTTCCTTCTCTCGATATATGCCAGTTCTCCGTCAGATAACGAGATGACGAAGTCGGCACCTGCTTCTTTGTGCCTCCAGGTGTCCTTGCCTTTGGTGTCCACAGTGAACTTGGAAACCCTCATGGATTTCACTGCCCCTACCTTGAAACCCCTGCCTGTAAATTCACCTATCAATGCCTCTGCGGTGGTGGTCTTTCCGCTCTTTTTCAGACCTATGAGTTCGACTATGATCATGGGATCACTTACTGAAAGCATCCCAACTGACACTGGATTATCTTAATGTTCATATCTGTCATGGTGGAGGCGATCTTGCTCTTTTCAAGGTCCAGCTCTCTAGCGATCTCCATGCACTTGGAGCATGATATCTTTCCATCCACAGCAGCATCGCTGAACTTGTTCCTCACCATCTCATCCTTGATGACCATTCTTTTATCCTCCGCTTGTGAGGTGGATAACCTCAACGATCGCATTGTCGTGCAGTTCGGCCCCTGTGAGGTCCTCCCTGTTGATAATTCTACCGTCGATCTTAACGATAACAAGAGGAAAGTTGTACTTCATCCTCTTGAGAAGCTTGCTTGCAGACTCTCCTTTCTTGAACTCTATCCGCCTTCCGTTTACAATGATGCTCACAGCCACCCCTCCAGCAGTAGTTCCAGCACTACGTTCGCCTGGTAATTTGCAAATAGAGATACTCTGGGTGCCATCAAGACGTCCTCATTGCTGGACCTCGCTTCATTGTCCTGCACCAGATAGAGATCTCCGAACCTCTCCAGTTTTATCCGGTCGCTCCTTCCATATCCGGCAACACCCGAGGCGGCAACCAGGGGTTTACCTTTCAGGTGTGTCAGTACATCCTCGATAAGGTCTGCCTTGACCCGGGCAGAATCCAGAGCTTCCACAACAACATCCACATCAGCGAAGGGGTCGTGCATGCTTCCCTTCTCGAGCTTCTGATCCAGTGCATCTATTTTTGTACCGAAGCCGATCCTGTCGATGTTCTCCTTCAATGCATTGACCTTGAGCTCCCCGATCTGTTCCCAGAAGTAATACTGCCGGTTCAGGTTCGAAGCTTCCACCCTGTCAAAATCCACCACGACCAGCTCCCCTACCCCTGCCCTGGCAAGTGATACTGCTATGTTGGAACCGAGGCCGCCCGCACCTGCAATGCCAACCTTCGCTTTTTTCAGTTTTCCGGTCAGGGCAGGATCGTCCATTTACAACACCTTCCTCCAATACATCAAGGAATGATCTACCATTTTTCCCAGTACCTCGGAGTATCTGCCGGGGCATCCTCATCTTCCGCGTAATTGGCTCCCCAGACGTTCAGCTCTTTCATATCATCATCATCGATCGCCTTCTGAAGCATCTCGAGCATTTCAGTCTCGTCTCCGAAGCCAAGTTGTTCCATCTTCTGAGGGGCCGGGACGCCATTTGGGGTCCACCCCCTCCTTAGGTAGACAGCGTCCATAAGCTTCTGATATTGTTCCATCCTGTGGTCGTAAAGGGTCTTCATCTTGTCCTTTACAGACATCTTCTCCAGTTCCTCTTCGGAGATACCGACAAGTTTCATCAACTGCCTGTCGTACCTTTCTTGTCTTGAAATATATTCCAGGTTGGTTACTGGGCCCATTGATCGGTAGGGTGGGATGTCACTTTTTCTTCGGCCCTTTCCGAGCCAGACGTTCATGGCCCTCTGCCAGTTGTAGACCCTCTCCGATTGATCGATAAGGTCCTTGCCCTTGATGTCCAAACCAGTCACACTGCTCATGATCTTGGCATAGTTCTCGACATGCTCGGGAACCTTTGCGGGCTCATCGGTCTCGGAGTTGTTGGCTGGTGTGATATCGTTCCATGGGAGCTTGCAAAGACCGGCGATACCGAACCATGTTCTCCATATGGGAAAATAGTGAAGGGCCTCCGCCTTGTCCTTGAATGTAGGGATCTGGTTGTTGACCATGTCCATGAAGATCAGCCAGGCCTCATCATGCTGAGGCCCTTTCGAGGCCATTGCATAACCTCCCTGCTGGGCAAGGGATTCTTTGGTCACATACTCGGAATATTCCAGTCCCTTGACCTCCATCCCGCAGTCTTCGACAAGCTGAGGGTCGCCCCAGCCGTTCTTGATGATCCAATCCTTGACCCTCCTGATTCCCTTGGAGGCGACCTGTATGAACTCGTTCTGGTCGCCACTTGCGATCCTGTGGAGGAACTCCAGCACGGCCTCAGCGTTCCCGAAGCAGAGTTCCAGGCCTCCGCATCTATCCTTGTTCAGGATGTGATACTCGTACATCTCCATGTAGAATGCAGTTGCAGTGGCGGCAGATATCGTATCAAGTCCGTATGTGTCGCAGTAAAAATTGAATTCGATGATCCATTCTGCATCCCAGATGGACATGTTGGAACTGCCCCCGATGGTCTCGTATTCCGGGCCATCGACGCTGACCTTCTGTCCCTTGAAGGGCCCGGTCCTGAGCTTGAACCCGTCAATTGATTTTGCACAGGCGAGGTTGCACCCATACCAGCATCCGTCGGGTATTCCCTGGGTGAAGTATCTGTAGAATACCGATGAGTAAATGTTGGATGCCTTGGGGTGCGAGCCGAACCTGTAGTTCTCGGTCGGAAGGAGGTCGTAGGCGTCCATGATCTCCACAAGGTTGCCCGTTCCAACCGTTCTCATATTGCACTGGACACGGTCAAGGTCCCTGATCTGGGTGTGGTGCTTGATCCCGGTATCTGCGATCGTATCGATATCCACAGGGTTGATCTCGGTTCCCGTGAAACGGGGCACCCTTGCAACAAGTGCCTTCAAACCCTTGTCGCGGAAAACGGTACCCAATCCCCCCCTCCCGTGCTGTTTCATTCTTCCGACCTTCCTTCTTGGGTCGTAGAATGAGATGTTCAATACTCCCCAGTAGGACTTGTCCGCAGCCTTTCCTGCCGTTACAACACTGACCTTCTGTCTTGAAGGGCCGGTATCCTCCCTGGCATACATATAGGTGAGCTGTTCTGTCAGAAGATGAGCGTTCTCTTCCTCCAGGGGTGCGGTCTCGATTGTGATCCGTCCCTCCTCTCCATCGATGAAAAGCAGAATATCCTCCTTGCTCTTCCCCTGGATCGCAAGCGCGTCGAAACCGGAGAACTTCAGATATGGAGCGAAGTATCCTCCGGCATTGGAATCACAGATGATGTCCGTGGAGGGTGAGATGGTGGTTGATAGGCACTTACCCGTGCCGGAATACTGTGTCATTCCGTTCATGGGAGCGGAGTTCAGGCAGAGAACGTTCTCGGGATCGTTCCATTTTGTATCTGGTCCTGCAAGGTCCCAGGTCATCTTCAGACCGAATCCCTTGCCCCCTGTGAACTTCTTTTTCATCTCCTCCGTGACCGGGATCTCCCTGATCTCGCCTGTGGAAAGGTTCACGTAGAGTATCCTTCCGGCGTATCCCTTCTCGACGGGTCTCTTCTCGTACCTGTAGTCCACCAGGACCTTGTGAGCGGACCTCAGTTTCTCCAGGTCCCAGTCGTGCTCGGTGTTGCCAGTTGTGAAAGGTCCGCTGCCCCTTCCGATGAGTTTGGCATTGGTATCATCATTGAAACATTCCCCGCTCATTCGCATACCCCCTGCTTGTGATAAACCATCTCTTCCACCTCGGAGATAGGGACCTCCACCAGTTCCAGAGCCCCCTCGGTGCATGCCTTGACGCAGGACCCGCATGAGATGCATTTATGCGGAACGACAAGTTCCGGCGCCCTTCTCATTACATGTGTTGGGCAGAATGCAACACATGATAGGCAGCCAACACATGCATTCTTGTTCAATACCACAACACCGTTTGGGAGTCTCTTCAATGCCTGGACAGGACAGACATCTATGCAGAGACCGCAGTGGTTGCAGTTTGTCATCTCGTATACGCCATTTGTCTTGATGATCTTGATAGCTGACCATTCGCCCCCTTTCTCGTTCCCGTGCATTACCATGGAGCATGCTCTCTCGCAGTCGTGATGGCCCTTGCATTTTTCCGGATGGAATTTGATGATCTTTACGGTGTCCATATTATTCCCTCCTAAAATATCACAACCACTACCATTGTTACCCAGCAGGCTGCTGATACAAGACCGGATACGGCATAGAACGGCATCTTGTTCATCGAGGAGATGTCGAACTTAGCGAGGTCAAGTGCCGCAACCGCGGGGAGTGAGGCTCCACCGAGAACGGTTGCGAAGAAAGCCTTTCCGAATATCAACGGGAGAATCCTAGTCACTTCTGAAACGGCTATGATCTCACCTTCGACCACGAACGGGGTTAAGAACTGGGTAATTATGTATCCTGCCGAGAATATTGTAAAACCTGCGATCATTCCGGTGAATACAAGCGTTCTTACGTCCCTTTCGGTGCCGAATAGACTTCTCATGACCACTTTCCTGTTCACGAAGAACTCAAAGATCAATCCCTCTGCCATTATTGCAAAGGCCGCACAAAGCTGGCAGCTCCCCACAGGTGCGAATATTCTCATGATGCCGGCGAATATGGCAACTCCAAGGGAGATACCCATCCTGTCGAACAGCTTCCTTGCAAGCAGCATGAACCCTATGCCGAAAAGACCGGCCATGACCGCTCCCGAGGAGATTGTAAGCCCGAATACATTCATCTCCAGAGCACCAACGGTACATTCTAGCAGACCCCAGATGGACCCGAGCATTATCATGCCGAAGAGCATCTTCATCCGATCTATCGAAATCTTTGCAATTCTCATTTTCATACCACCGTTATCTCCATCACATCTTTGATCTTGTATTTACTTGAAAGATGAGG
Source organism: Thermoplasmatota archaeon (assembly GCA_034723935.1). Classification (GTDB taxonomy): domain Archaea; phylum Thermoplasmatota; class Penumbrarchaeia; order Penumbrarchaeales; family Penumbrarchaeaceae; genus JAYEPK01. The sequence continues at coordinate 882 of JAYEPK010000537.1, read as the reverse complement.
GAAGAACGTCTTATGGTCCTCATCATCAAGCAGAATGCCGTTCATCATATCATTCCATGCGACCTCCTTCTCGTATCCGTCTGAGGCCTTTATCGTGAAGTTGTGCTCCTGAGGGTTCTCCAGAGCGGTGTAATTTATCATGTCGGAGAATCGGATGCCCGAGCACTCGTTGCTCTCATTATCTTCGAGAACGACGTCATCAAATATGTCGAAAGGCTGCATCCAGGTCCAATATTGACCGTTCACGGTAATTGTGTCACCGTCCGTGAGCGGTTCTATGCTCGCTATATCCTTGATCTTGTACTTGCCGGGAAGATCAGGGAATATGGTCTTTGTATCCTCTTCAACAAGAATACCTTTTTCAATATCCAGATGGGTCACTTCCTTCATCCATCCGTCGGACGCCGTGATCCTGAATGTGAATTCCGAAAGGTCCGAAACTCCTGCATCTTCAAGAAGCTCTTCGAGGTAAGCTCCCTCATAGGTGTCCCCGCTGCTGTCCGTTACCTCGTGGAGGTCGTGGTCGGAGAATATCTCGCTCTTTAAGAACTCCATTCCGTTGATCGTGATGGTCCATACCTCTTCCTCACCATCATCTCCGCCCAGACAGCCCGCAAAGGCTGCAGCGCCCACGATCGCTATCATCATAATCAAAAGATGTTGTTTCATTTTTATACCACCCGGATCTCAACAACATCGTAAAGCCAGTATGCCTGTGCTTTTTCCCTGAATATGACCATCTTGTCATGGTCCTCGTTCCCTTCAAGAGTGATAATTCCTGTCCTCATATCGTTCCAGTCAACGGTCTTCAGATATCCGTCCGCTGCAATGATCCTGTAATCATGGGATCCCGGGTTCTCAACACCGGCATCCAAGATAAGT
>JAYEPK010000536.1:0-1800 GCA_034723935.1 Thermoplasmatota archaeon | reverse complement strand
GTTCGCAAGTGTATCGTCAAAATCAAAAATGAAGGTCTTCCTCACACCAGCACCTTCAGGTAATTATCTCATTCAGTCGGTCGAGGTCCCTGCCCAGTTTGATCTCCTGGGCTATCCTCTTTCCGGTGGACAGTCCGGGTTCTATGAGGTCGGCATAGGGCGATCCGGTGATGTACGGATTGGTACCCGCCACGATACGAGCAGAGATCTCGAAGACCTTGAACTCCAGCTTGTCGGTCACAACGGTCTCCAGACAGAACGGCCCGATCATTCCACCGAATATCTCATAGGAGGTCTTTATCACGTTCTCTGCCATCAGGAAGGCCTTGTTAAGCAGGGATTCCCTGATGACAAGAGGAAGATTACCGGTCACGACGAATGTCGGATATATCCCATGCTCCTTCAGCTCCTCCTGGGAGCCCAGTTTGTACATCTCATCGATATTTGTCTCGTCCCTCCGGTCCATGGAGAGGAGTTCCACGATTCCCTTACCTCCATCAACCCTGTATCCGCTCTCTCTTAGAGGAGAGTGGAAGAAATGAAGATAATACCGGGTTCCAAGTATGTATTCCTGAATATTGAATTTCTGGGTATGGTCTATACCCAGTTTGAACTGGTTGTAATCCTTGGCTATGAAGAAACCCCTTCCCCCCTTTGCTCCCTGGTACTTCACCATCACGGGTCTGTCAATGAGCTTGGGGTCCTTGACCTCCCTTGGCATATCAATACCAGCTCTCTCCAGCCACGTCCTTTCCATGTTCCGATCGGACTCCCATTCAAGGACCGATCTATTTCCAAATGAAGGTACACGAAGATCCCTGAAATTCTCAGCTCCCAGATATTCAACGAACGAACCATGAGGAATGACAATACCGTTGTCAGCTATGATCTCATCAAGATGATCATTTATCTCGTCGTAACTGTCGAGAACGAGAAAATCATCCGGCTTTGCCATGGGAAAAGCATCATAAAGTTTTGGTGGTCTTCCAACAGTGATGCCCAGTGTTCTCAGGCCTTCCATCTTGGCACCGTGAAAGATCTGAAGGCTCGAATGGGAGCATACAGTAACGACCTTCAGATTGCTCTTATCATATCCTTCCAAGACCTTCTCAACATCGAACGCTTCCATTATAACAGAACACAATAGGTCTCTTATTACGTTTTCGGGAGATTTCCATAAATGTACCTGCGGAAAAGAATATCGGACCCTGAAAGGTCAAGGGCCCGAATATCAAGATCACTCGAAGACAGCACCACAGTGTGGGCATATCGGAGCCGATACAGGGATGAGGGCACCGCACTCGAAACACTCGGCGAGCTCTTCCTCTTCTCCCCCGGCAGGTGAGGCTATCTCGTCTATGGTTTCCTCCGCATCCGAGATGATCTCTTCCTCCTCTGCTTCCTCTATCTCTTCACCTTCTTCCTCAAGCTCCTCCAGTTCCTCATCGGTCTCTTCTTCCTCGGAACCTTCATCCTTGGACGGTCCGGCATCTCCTGTCACAGGTCTATGACAGGAAGGACACTCGGTAGCTCCAGGTGGTATCAACTCACCACATTCGCATTCAAGCTCCTCTGAGAATTCAACACCACAGTGCGGGCACATGTCAGCATCCATCTGGACAAGACCGCCACAGTTGGAACATTTTGCCATGTCCTTGTTCTTCATCTTGGTGTAAACAAAATAGCCCACACCTCCACCAATGGCTATCAGGATCAACAGAATGACAAGGATCCAGATCCAGAGGTTGCCGGGTTGATCGCCCTCTTTTATCAAGATGATCGCGGATGCTTCATTATTGC
>JAYEPK010000535.1:0-1808 GCA_034723935.1 Thermoplasmatota archaeon | reverse complement strand
TTGAAGGGTCTGTGGCCCAGGGACCCTTCAAATATGTGAGGAATGCTCCCATGGTGGGGAGCATGTTGTTGTTCAACGTAGGAGACCCTATCAGGATCAGCTTTGTTGTAAGGACATCGGTCATTATATCGGAGATATCATTTGTCTTGAGACACCTCATCGAAACCTGGAAACCGGATTCCAGCAGTCCCTCTTTCAATTTATGTGCCATCTTGCGGGTGGAATCCCACATAGTATCGTAGATTATCAGGGCCTTGTTCTCGGTCTCGTGAGTGGCCCATTTCCTATACTCCCTGAGCAGCTTTGGGATATGGGACCGCCAGATGATCCCGTGACTTGGCCCGATCATATCAACATCCAGTGTTTCAACAATATCAAGGGCCTTCACGACCTGAGAGCCGTAAGGAAGGACGATATTCGCATAATACTTTGCAGCCTCCTCCCAGATGATGTCCAGGCCCAATTCGTCGTCGAACCTCTCCGAGGTCGCAATATGCTGGCCGAAGGCATCATTGGGGAGCAGCAGTTTATCTTCCGCCACATAAGTCACCATCGAATCCGGCCAGTGCACCATCGGGATATTGACGAAGTGAAGTGTTCTCCTGCCGATATCCAGGGTATCACCAGTCTTCACCACCTGAAAGTCCCAATCCTTCTTGTAATGCCGTCTAAGACCTTTTTCACCATTTTGAGAAGTGATGATCTTTGCCTTTTTGGCAATTTCCAGCAACTTCGGCAGACCACCAGTATGGTCCATCTCTACATGATTGGAGACTATGTAATCGATCTTTGACGGATCAATGATCGTCTTGATCCTGGCAAGCATCTCGTCAAAGAGGTAATGTTTGACCGTATCTACCAGAGTGATCTTTTCATCTATGATCAGATAAGCATTGTATGTGGAACCCCTCTGGGTCTTGTACCCGTGAAAATCCCTCAGGTCCCAGTCAATTCCCCCTACCCAGAAGATGCCGGGTTTGATCTCGATCCTGTCCATTTTATACACCTTTCTGCTCTCTGATCTCAATATTATCCTCTCTTTTTATATATGTAGGCGCTGTCTTTGGAGATAGACCTCCCTTTATCTCGTGATAGTAACTGTATGTCATTGCCTTTCCATCTCCAAGTGAAACCATCTCTGCAACTTCCCCTACGAAAATAGTATGGGATCCAAGGTCCATGCTGTTTATCACCCTTGCTTCCAGACATGCCAGTGAATGCTCCGTGATAATTGGAACTCCGAGGTTGCCATATTTGAAGTTGATACCATCGAACTTATCAATGTTCCTGCCGGATTTGAAACCAAATGTACCGATGAACTTCATGGGCGTATCTTCCGAGAGGATCGAAGCTGTGAAAAGCTTACTTTCTTTGATCATTTCATGTGTAAGGTTTTCCTTGTTGATCGAGATGGCAATAACCTCGGGGTCTGCAGTTACCTGAAAGAGAGTGTTCACGATCTGACCGTTGTTCTTCTCCATCGATCTGGCGCACACAACATATACGCCATAGGATATCTCCTGCAATGCCATTTTCTTCATCAGATTCACCGTTTTCCATATACTCCAATTCCCTTCAAGAAAGCTCCTCTATCAGGGAAATGGGCCATCCCGTCAGAGATAACCCAGTTCCACTAATCCTGTCCATTAGGGTTCGAGCAGATCTAGATCTCCTCGAACATATCCTTGCCAACACCGCATACAGGACAGACCCAATCATCCGGGATGTCATCAAAAGATGTACCCTTTGCAATACCGCCGTCCTCGTCACCATTCTCCGGATCATAGATATATCCGCATGCAATGCAT
>JAYEPK010000534.1:0-1815 GCA_034723935.1 Thermoplasmatota archaeon | reverse complement strand
GATTCATCAACATGGAAAGAGATGATCGAACCGACACTGACCGATGAACGAACAAGACTTGACTATGATTGAAACTGCAGATCACCTGGATCGTGGATAGCATTCATGCATCAATCCTGGTATTTGCTTTATTCAATAGAAGCCACATATGATAGAACGTAGGTTGGATTAAAAGGAGTTATTAGGATAAACTCAACCTTTTTTACTATATTGTTCATTTGATCTGATGATAATTGTAAATATGTGAGAAAGTGAGATTATTTCGCTGAAATTCCATGATAAAACAAACTTTTCTATATAAATATTCTGATCTGTAGATAATTTTATATTTAATCAGACTCATTTATCATATGAATTTCAGGGGGACATGATTTGAAACTTTATTCGAATGTATCCATAACCGTTGCAGCTCTTATGCTGTTATCGCTTCTTGTACTGCCCGGTAGCTTTGCTGTATCGGAGATAGATCATGCTGACAGCACCGATGATGTTGAATATGTGGGCATCGAGGACAGTGAACTACATGATGATATTGATATCACGACCCTGAATGTTGATCATTCGGGAGATCCGATCGTACTAGAGCTGACAACGGTGGACGGAATAACGCTGGATGCTTCCGGGATGTATTATAATTACTATTTCTATCTAGATCTTACAGGTGATGACACAGTAGGGGCAACCGTGATCATCAAGGAGGATGACCAATATATTAGTGGTGATACGATCGAGGGAACGAATACACCGATCTCTGGGATCTCTGGAGAAGGGACCTCCACTCTAAGGGTTGAGTTACCCTTGGATGTTTTCTCTTCCACTCCCACCATCGACGATGTTTCCGCCACATCCGAAATAAAGGATGGGGGTTCCTGGGCTCGTGACTATGTGAACAAGGATTTCAAGGGGGGCCTGACAGAGGTGGAGATCACTCCTCCTTCGGATGATGAAGATCCGGCGGAGGCGACGCCTACCGATCCCTCGCTTGGACTTTCCATAGACAGCTTCACGATGGATATCACATCCACGGAGACAACGTATGATTACACAATTCAAGTTATCGGGACCGGATCCGATGAGATCATAAAAGGGTTCTACTGTATCTGGGGCTATGGAGGTGGAAGTGGACATCCCCAGCAGTCATGGGAGGAGAGCCCCATAGATGAGGAGAACTCCTATGGAGCTCACGAATACAAAGAGGAGTTCTTCGGAACTGGCCCCGGGGGTTCCTGGACAACATGGAAATGGACCTTCCATTCTGCAGGTCCCATCGATGACAACAACAGGGATAAGTTCGAGGACCCGGATTCCTACTGGACGGGACTTGAATCGATGGTCCTCTACGTAAGGGGATACAATGCGGATGGGAACTGGGACCAGGATTCGGAAGATATAACCGAGGAGTACACAGGGATATCTTCATCCAGCTCTGACGATGATGACGATACCGTAGACGATGATACTGATGATGATACTGCGGACGATGATGACGATACCGTAGACGATGACAATGAAGATGATGATACGAGCGACGATGATGACAGCCCTGGATTCGAGGTATCACTCCTTGTTGCTACAATTCTGATATCGGCAGTGATCATTATCAGAAGAAAGAGGAACTGATTATATCCATAAGCTTCCCGTCATTGAACGGGAGGCATTTTTTCTTCTTTGACCTCACGATCATAGGTTACTGGAATGGATAAGATACTATGGAAATATTTTGAACTGACCCGGTTTTATCCAATAACTTCGAAATAAAATTAAGTGTGAAAAGTTTAATGAAGCAATTTTTTTCCATTCATATCATAAGGAACA
>JAYEPK010000533.1:0-8185 GCA_034723935.1 Thermoplasmatota archaeon | reverse complement strand
TCCTATGTCGAAGGACGCAAGATGACCGAAACAAAATACAATTACTTCATTGGCAGCGACCCATCGAAATGGGTGAGCGGCGTTCGATCACATGATTCACTTTTCTTTTCCGACCTCTATCCCGGGATCGATCTATCACTATATTCGAAAAACGGTGGTCTGAAATATGACCTCATCGTTCATCCTGGATCGAACCCGAACATCATTAGAATGGAATATCATGGAATTGATTCACTGGACCTCATCAATGATGACAGGATATCGGTCCGTTGTGGTAATATGAGACTACTTGACGGACCTGTCCTTAGCTATCAGGAGGAAATGATCGTCGGATCCCACTTCCACCTTGAAAACAGTGAGATCTCATTCTCAATTGAAGAATATGATGAAACAAGAGACCTCATCATCGACCCGCTTCTTCTGGCTTCGACATATCTCGGTGGAAACGATTGGGACAGGGGCCAGAGAGTGAAAGTGGACCCATGGGATCGACCTGTTGTGGCAGGGACAACCGATTCAACGAACTTCCCCACGACCATTGGGGCATTCTCTTCTTACAATATGGGCGAAACGGATATCATGGTCAACAGGTTGTCAGATGATCTTTCATCACTACAAACCTCTACATACATAGGTGGAAGTAGTTATGACAGACTATATGATATCGATATCTCCAGTGATGGAAATGTTTTCATCTGCGGTTCGACAAACTCAACGGACTATCCTACCTCTGCCGGTTCATACAGGGAAAGCTCCCCTTTTTCAAGAAATGGATTTACCACCTCTTTTAACCTGGCTTTATCGGATTTGAACTATTCAACCTACATCGGAGGAAATGATGTTGATATAGCAAGGGATATTGCAGTGGACCTTTCCGGGAATGCGTATGTTACCGGAAAGACCTTTTCCTCTGATTTCCCTACGACAAATGGAGCATACCAGGAAAATTTGCTTGGGGAGCATGATGCATACCTCTTGAAATTGAACTCGGAAGGAACTGATGTGTTGTTCTCGACCTTAATAGGGGGTGAAGGATGGGGAGAAGAGGCATACACGGTCGTTGTTGATGAAAATGGTTATCCTTCCATTGCCGGGAGCACCGTCTCCGATGACTATCCCACAACCAACGGTACTCTGGAGGAGACCTATGGTTTCTACATGGGCTTTTTAACACGTTTTGAAAGGAATGGCAGTGCATTGAACTTCTCGACCTATTTTGCAAATGGGACATGGATCTATTCTATGGACCTTGGACCTGGCAACGATTATTATCTCACTGGTATGACCCGATCCATTGCAGGTGATTTCCCTGCTACGATCAACGCTGTGGACAGGGATCTTTCAGGTGAAGAGGATGCATTTTTTTCAAGGATCTCAAGTGACGGGAAAGTGAACAAATACTCAACATTTCTGGGTGCCAATGAACTGCAGGGAAATCCCCCCAACATGGACTATGTTGAAGCAGGTCTTGATATTTTTGCCGGACCTTCGGGAAGGGCATACATTTGTGGCCATACCGATTCTTTCGGTTTTCCCACTACCATGGGAGCCTACGATACGAACAGGAACGGACAGGACAGCTTCATAACCGTGATATCCACCAACGGATCCAGGATAGACTATTCAACGTTCCTCGGTGGTTCTGATGAAGATGAAGCAACTGGATTGGCCATGAACGGATCTAACGGTATGTATGTTGTGGGGAATACCTATTCAAATTATCCGGGCCATGATTTCCCAACTACCAACGACTCTTATGATCGTTCCTTTTCAGGCGGCTACGATGGATATGTAACAAGGTTCAAACTTGATTCATATGTTCCTGAAGCACCAAAAGACCCGATTTACTTCTCGGAGGATTCTTTTGTCAACCTCTCATGGAATGAACCGACATATGATGGAGGCGAACCTATAGATGGATATCATATATATCGTGGAGTAAGAACAAATAATATCTACAGGATCGGAAGTGTTTCCTTCGATGAATTTTCCTACAACGATACTTATGCGGTAAATGGTATCTATTATACTTACAGGATCAAGGCCCACAACAAGGTCGGTTACGGCCCGGGAATAGATCTGAAAGCTATGGCATCGACCCATCCCGGGGCACCATCTTCCCTGACAACAAACCCTGGCAACCATCATATTAACCTTTCATGGTCAAGACCATCCGATGATGGAGGTATTAATTACCTGACATATTCAGTATATTCCGGGAATTCACCTGGACATTTTACTCTTTATGCAGAAGGGATCGAAGAGGATTTCTACAATATTACGCAACTCCTGAATGGTAAGGAATATTATTTTGCTATCTCAGCATGCAATTGGAGAGGAAAAGGACCGCTTTCCGATATCGCAAATGACATCCCGCTTGACGTCCCTTCGGAACCTACGAACCTTTCCTTCATTATCGAGCCCTTCAAGATCATCCTCAGCTGGTCCCCACCCATTGAAACGGGAGGTTCCGACAATGTAACTTACAGGGTTTACTCGGGAAACAACATGACCTACCTGGTTGAGAGGGCCTCATGGATATATGAGACCACCATAGACCTTCCGGAGGTAGAAATAGGTCAAAGAAAAATATATTTCGTAAGGGCCGAGAATGAGCAGGGAATAGGAAAAAGATCCGAGATCGTCGAGATCACTCCTCTGGGAGACCTGTCCGGGCCATATGAGCTGATCGCCGTTGAAAAGGGCGATCATATTGATCTGAAATGGCAGACACCGGATCTTTCGGGAGGGGCAAAGAACCTGACCTACATTATCCATTACGGCGACAACGGATCTAATCTGTCCCTCAGGATATATGATGTGAACACAACTACCTACAGCCTCTACGGAACGATCACGGGAACCACCTATTATTTCAAGGTCCAGGCAGATAATTCAAATTTCCAGAGCCCATTATCCGAAATGGTCTCTGCAACACCTTACATGGATCCTTCTGAACCGCTCGGCCTTACAGCCTTTCATGGCGATGGAAAAGTTGAACTTGAATGGTCCCCCCCACTTGACTACGGAGGTTGTGTTAGCATTACCTACGAGGTTCTCATGGGGTTTGAGCATGGAATATTATCCCCTTTGAGGGAAGTGAATAGTAACATAACCGTCATCAAGAAACTTAAAAATGGTGTGGATTACAATTTTTCTGTAAGGGCGATCAATATTAAAGGGAAAGGCCCAGCATCCAAAGAAGTTACGGCAAGACCCATGAGCGTTGCAGGTAAACCCAGGAACCTACTCTACGAAGAAGGTGATGGTTTTCTGTTCTTTAGATGGGACGAACCGATGACCAGCGGAGGATCTTTCAATATCACCTACGATGTTTATTTTGGAAAGAACAGGGAGAACCTATCACTTATTCACCAGAATCTCGATATGACCGAGATCATGATAGGGGAGCTCACCAACGGGATACTTTATTTTATCTATGTGATCGCGATAAACGAAGAGGGCCCATCGGAAAGTACATCTATCATACCCGCAAAACCCATGACATTCCCTTCAGAACCTACTCTTCTCAACCTGTCATTTGAACTTGAAGGAGTGAAGATCACATGGTCAGAACCGGAGAATACTGGTGGCGGTGATATCTGGTATTACAAGGTATTCAGAGGAGCATCACCCGGGGAAATGGTCCTTCTGGAGAAGATCAGCGGATCTCTTCTTACCTATCTTGATAGGGATATCGATCAGGATGCGATCTATTATTATGGAGTAAAGGTCGAGACATCATTTGGCGAAAGCGACATGGCAGGTCCTGAAGAGATACTTACAGCAGAAATGGAGCCCGAAAACAGCAAAGGCGAGGGGTGGCATATGGAACTTCTGCCCTGGATCGGTCTTTCGCTTATCGTTCTTCTCCTGCTTGTCATGGGAACCGTTCACATCAGGAGTAAACATGAAAGGACGGTATTTTTTGAAGAATAACTAATTATTTACAATATCAAGAGGTCAAGAAGATCTGAAAACAATTAAACGGCCATAATCATTTTAACATATTCAATACTTAATTTTTCAATAATGAATGGGTTTTTTCACCCTATTTTTGTTTTTCCCGATGAATCTTATCTCATTATTACAATTCATGTAATGATATCTACATTTTTGAAGAATCCATTAAGAATACATATATATGAGGAGATTGTACACACTATTGACGGAGTGAACTTATATTTTTTATAAGACATTCAATCCTCTCTTCCTAATCCCACTCCGTCCTGGAGGGCATCCTACCTCGTGCGCGAGTGAAGATGGAAGCCCTCCACTCCATTATCTTTGGTCCAGATCATAGCATCGTACCATCCGGAGCTTTCGGGATTATCTCATTTTCCATCTTCATTTTCGTCTCGAGCCTTGCTCTTTCGATGATCTCGTATGCTGCTCCGAACAGCTCGTCATAACTTCTGTCCAGTCCTGCCACGCCATCTTTTACTGCCTGTACACCTACTGCAGCGGCTTCCCTTGGAAATATCTCCCATTCTTCCATGGTTGGTATTATATGATCAGGCGTTAGACCATTTTCCTCTGCTACCTTTGCCAGTTCCCTGGCCGCAGCGATACACATATTGTCCGTGATCGTACTTGCCTTTACATCAAGTGCCCCTCTGAAGATACCGGGAAAACCAAGTGAATTGTTGATCTGATTGGGGAAATCCGATCTTCCGGTAGCGATCACATATGCTCCGGCTTCCTTAGCATCCCATGGCCATATCTCCGGCTCCGGATTTGCAGCTGCGAACACAATTGGCCTATCGGCCATTTTTATTATCATTTCTTTGCTGATCGTTCCAGGTACCGGTCTCGATGCTGCTAACAGAGCATCCGAACCCTTGGTATATTCATCAATTTTGCATTCCCTTGATAGACCATTATAACTCATACATGCTCTGTACTTCTCCCTGTTGGTATCTTTCAGTACCTGAAGATCGTCCCTATCCTCATTCAAAATACCCGTGGAATCACGCATAATGATGTTTTTGGGCCTTATTCCAACCTGGACCAGAATATCTGCTATTCTGAGGTTCGCTGCTCCGGCACCTATCATTGTGATCTGCATCTCATCCAATTTCTTCCCAACGACCTTTGAAGCATTTATGAACCCTGCGACCTCAACTGTTGCAGTACCCTGTTGATCATCATGCCATACAGGTATCGACATCTCCTTTCTCAAGCGATCAAGTATATCAAAGCATTTTGGCGTTGATATATCCTCAAGATTGACACCACCCAGAGATGGTCCAAGGATCTTTACCGTCTCGATTAATTTCTCGGGATCCTTGGTATCGAGGCAAAGAGGATATGCATCAACACCCCCAAGATATTTGAATAGAAGTGCTTTCCCTTCCATTACAGGCATGGCAGCTTCAGGTCCTATATCACCCAGGCCGAGAACTCTCGTGCCATCTGAGATAACCGCCACCGTATTTGACCTGTTGGTATGCTCCCAGACCTTGGAGGGGTCGTTCTTTATCGCGAGACATGACCTTGCCACACCGGGTGTATACCAGATTGCAAAATCAGAGAAATTCCTGACAGGAGCTTTCAATGAAACCTCTATCTTGCCTCTGTAAAAAGGATGTAGTCTCATGGCATGTTCGCCAGGCAAATTTGCTTTTTTCAATCTATCTTCTTTCAATTCTTTCCCTCCACATCATTTATATAAGGAACGGTCAAGGTTCCATTCGGGATGACCAGGATACTAGGATCTTTTCCCGAGTTCGATATTGCATCCACAAGCGCATCATCCAGCAAACCAAAACCCTTCATGAACACTTTCTTGGTTTCTGCTGGATCCAGAGAGCTGACGATCATTATTTTTGCTCTCTTGTGAAGCTGCACGATCTTTGCAGCCTTGTGATAACCAAGTTCATATCCATCCTTGATCCTGGAAATGATCTCATCTGGATCATTGCTAGTTGAAAGAAGTTCCCAGAATTTTGATTGTCCGATTCCTTCACTGCAGTATGCTACAAGAATGAGAACCCCACCATCTTTCAATGCCAGTTTTCCGTTCTCCATGGACTTTTGCGCTTGATAGAGTGTTTTGTCCATCGGAGAGCGGGCAACGGAAACAACGATGTCATATCTTTTTTGTATGGGTATACAGAACTGTTCAATTGCTCTTCTCGAAGCACTGTAAAAAGAATCAAATATGTTCCCGATATGAACGCTTGTCAGAACCTTTTCAGGTCCCTGCACCATCTGAACTGCAATGTGTTCCCTGTTCCTCAAGAAGATCCCCGCAGCTTCTTCCATATCCTCATGCACGGGATTGCCAGCAAGTTCCAGTGTTTTTGATGCATTATCAAGTGCCAATCTGTGATTGTATTCTATCGTGGAAAAATAGGCCATGCCGGGATGTATGGATTTCCTCCCGCCTGTGAACCCTGCAAAATAGTGTGGTTCCACGGAATTAATAAAAAAATAAAGATCGTGACCTTCCAGTTCCCTGTCAAAAAAAAGTTCATTCCCAGAAGATGATCTCCCATACGATATATGCCCTTCTTTATCCGTTGCCCTGTGTATATGCACCTTATCATGTAGATGTTCATAGGCCTTACCGAGAATTGTTCTGATCTCATCTTCGGATGGTTCCCTGTGGGAACCCGTTGCAATATGTACCTTTGATATCCTATCAAACATCCAACTTGCGTCTTCGAAGATAAGGTCAAAGATAAGATGGGTCGGCGTGGGTCGATCCCGATCATTCACTATGAACCCGATATTCTTGTTATCTTTCAGCTCTGACCTTTCCATATCACGGCATATCAAATGAGATATCGATCTTTTCATTATCTTGTTGGGGTCCTCATCCCTGTAACCTTGTTCAGTTCCTTTCAGAACATCAGCATTATCCAGATTTCTGGATTCGATGACGTTGCCACCATATTCTATCTTCAGGGACATATGAGCACCATCTGTCAGAAGTGATCATGATAGAAAAAATTTGTTTTTTTTAAAATAAAAAAAGGCCCCCTTTCGGAGGCCGCACCATTATCTTCCATCCCTGCATCTTATTGGGGTGGAGGGGTATCCTCGTGTTCCTGTGCAGGTGGAAGGGCTGCATTCTGGTCCACTCCAACGTTACCAGGAAGAGCTGGACCTCCCATGGATGCTCCGATGAAGGATGGAGCGATCTCAACGATCTTCTGAAGCAGGGTCTTGGGCTTTCTCTCTACCCTCATACTGCTCAGGTCCTCCCTCCACTTGTGTATGTTTCTCTCCAACTTTATGTTGAGAATGAAAAGACCTACTATGACAAATGCACATACTATGGCTGAGATCATGAACAGAAGTGCCCAGTTATCAACCAGGTCCTCCTTATCCTCCGGTCTCTGCGGATGTTTATTGCCATCGAAAGGATCAGTATTCTCCACAACAAGCTCTTCGTAATTCGAGAAACCATCCCCATCATAGTCCATGGTTCCATCCAGCTTATTGAACGGATCCATCAGAAGTGATGTTTCGAGAATGTTGGGTATCCCATCACCGTCGGAATCCAGGTTCGACACTTCGAACTTCTGGAACTCGATTTTTGAATATGTTTTTCCGTTGTAAGCCCTTACGGAAAGATTGTGTTCTTCGTTCTTCAGAGTGTTCGTATCCATGGTTATCTTCCAATCGGAACCTGTTTCCATGTTCGCCTTCCGCCATATACTGCCATCTATCCTGTACTCGACAAAGGAAACATGACCCGATTGATCCGATACGGTTCCAATGACCAAAACGTTCTCACTCTGCAATCCATTCAGCTGGGTATCTATTGTTACAACAGGCGGAGGCGGTGGAAGGGGAGGTTTTGGAGGATCGAAGAATATATCAAAGGCCTTCACCTCTGAGAAATCCCTTCCATCGAAACCGCGAATGTAGATAGTATGCCATCCCTCTCCGTAGTTCCTTATGTCAACCATATACTGCCACACATAGGCACCATCAGCTTCTATCCAGTTGTCAGCATAAAGAATATCTCCGCGTTCTGTTATTGCAACTTCCACATTCCTGAGATCTTTCTCGAAATCATCGGCCGATCCCTTTATCCTGAAAAGTCCTATAATGATCTGATCTTGATAAAGATTGTCAATAATGACGATCGGTGGATCATTGATGGATCGGATCATGACATTGAAAACCTGAACAGCCACGTTCACTCCATCAGACACTTCCATCGTAACTG
>JAYEPK010000532.1:0-8195 GCA_034723935.1 Thermoplasmatota archaeon | reverse complement strand
AACCTTCGCGGAAGTGTCCACGAAGATGACGACGAATCAGTAGATTCATCTAACCTTCGCGGAAGTGTCCACGAAGATGACGACGAATCAGTAGATTCATCTAACCTTCGCGGAAGTGTCCACGAAGATGACGACGAATCAGTAGATTCATCTAACCTTCGCGGAAGTGTCCACGAAGGTGAAAAAGAGGGAGAACTCAATGTACCAATAGAACCTCATGTCAAGGACCTTGAAGATTCCAGAGAACCTATTCCTATGACAGCCAGGAAAAAGGGTCTTGAAGAGGGAAAGGAAGCCATCGAGGTGGAAGCTTCTTCCATGGGCAATGAAGAGGAGGTTCCGATGGGGGTCATGCTCGATGAGAAAGAGGTGAAAAAGTTAGGCATACCTCAAACTCCCGAACCTATCATGAAAAATGAAGACCTGAACGAATCTGAAGTGCTTGAAGACCATTCGGAAAATGCACAGGATGAGGAATTGGAGGAAATGGAACAGAAGATTGAGATAAAGCTCGAGGATTCACTCATATCGGTGAGGATCATGATGGAAGAGGGGAAAATGGACCAGGCCTACGAGATGTCCAGAAGGCTTCTAGAGAAGGACCCCGAAGATGTATCGCTCCTCAATGAACACGGGGTCATACTCTACAACCTTGGCGATCTGGATGCTTCACTGGAATGCTACCGAAAAGCCCTCGAGACCGAAACTCCCACTGTAGAGATGCTGATAAATTATTCCCTGCTGCTATCGGAAAACGGCAAACTAGATGAATCTCTCAAGACGATAAACAACGTGATCGAGAAGGACCCGTACTCGGAGGATGCCTGGAACAACAAGGCAGTTATCCTTTTCAAAGTGGGCCGCCTCCGGGAAGCACTGAAGTCCCTTGATCAGGCCTTGAGGATCAATGACAGGTCTGTAGAAACGTGGCTCAATACAGGGATCATCCTGGAGAAGATGAATGAGCTTGGACCAGCAATGGAATGTTACAAGAACATTCTAGAGCTGGACCCGAAAAACACCACTGCTACCAAAGGTCTGGAACACTGCAGGAACAGTCTGAACATCTGAGCTCTCAGACAATACGCCACTTGTGGTAGGCAGGAGAATCCGGATTGAAACAGTAATGTATTGCCTGGAAATCGTTCTTGAACCGGGATACATCCTCTTTGACCTTGAGCGGGTCCTCCTTGTCGATAAGCACCCTCTTGAAAAAGTCGGCTACCTCTGACATGTGAGTTTCCTTCATACCGACCCTTGTAAGCTCCTGGGCTCCCAGTCTCAGACCCGACGGCCTCATGGCCGTTCCAGGATCGTCGGGGATCAGGTTCTTGTTCGTTATCATGTTTGCAGTTTCAAGGTCCAGGGCACATGGCGCACCTCCACCCTGTTCAGTCACGTCAAGGACCATTGCATGCGACTGAGTGAAACCGTGTTTCTCTCCGAGTACAGTGAACCCATTCTCGTGCATTGCCTGCGCCAGGGCCTTTGCATTACTGATTATCTGGGCTGCATACTCGGCACCGAACTCTATGTGCTCTGCAAATGCAATTCCCTTTGCGGCCATGGTCATGAGGTGATGTGAGGAGTGGGTTCCAGGGAATACCCTTCTCTTGATCGCCTTCCACTGATCCTCATCCTTCGGATTGCCAAGAATAACGCCTCCCTGTGGCCCAGGGAGGGTCTTGTGCGTGGACCCGGTGACCACATGGGCCCCCTCACGGAGTGGATCCTGGAACTTTCCACCAGCTATGAGCCCGAGTACATGGGCCCCGTCATACCACACGTGACAGTCGATCTCCTGAAGCGTATCCTGAAGTTCCTTGAGGGGAGCAGGGAACAGGAAAACGGATCTTCCGAAGAGGCAGAGCTTTGGTCTATGCTCGAGAAGGAGTTTTCTGGTGGCATCGACATCGATGTTCATGAGCTCCTTGTCCCAGACATAGGTCATCTCGTTCCCGCCCCTGAGTCCGCCTGCACCGAACTTTGCGGAGGAGATGTGCGCCCCATCGTTGAGGTTGGGAGCAAAATAGAGGTCTCCGGGCTTGATAAAGGCGAAGAAAGCCGAAATGTTCGCCGTTGTCCCGGAAATGGGCCTCACATCGGCCTCCGGAGCCCTGAAGAGCCTCTTTGCGATCTCCGTGACCCTGACCTCGACCTTGTCCACGTATATGTTGCCGTTGTAGTATCTCTTGCCCGGAAGCCCTTCTGCATATCTATCTGTGAAGTCGCTCACCTGCAGCTGCCTGGCAAGTGGTGACACAAGGTTCTCCGAAGCTATCATCCCCAGAGAATCGTGGAACCAGTCGGTATGGGTATCGATCTGTTCGTAAATATAGTTCACATCTTCATTATCCGGAAGTTTCAGGGTCATCTTTTCACCTTGGAGGGGGAATGAAGAACCCCCAAATTAACATTTCCCGTGGAAAAAGAGGAACATGATCACGGAAAACCATTAATCGAGTGCACATATACAATGACCGAGGTCCTATCATTGGAAGGCACAGACCGTAGAAGTGGACTGAGGGACGTATCGGCCTGGGAACATGATCCAGACCTGAGAAGAGTGATAGAGGAGCTGGTAAGCAGTATCCTTGATGGAAGTATAAAGAGCAGGGAAGAACTTCAGAAGGAAAAACTGCTTGCGGCAAAAAAGAGAACACTGGGAGGTCTTCCGACCAACTCGATGATCCTGGACATGATAAGAAAAAGACATCCGGAAAGAGAAGATGAACTTCTATGGCTCCTTGTAAAGAAACCTTCAAGGACCGTTTCCGGTGTTGCTGTTGTTGCGGTTATGACCTCACCTCATTCCTGCCCTCATGGAAAGTGCATCTTCTGCCCGGGGGGTACCGAGAAAGAAGTACCGACACCTCAATCATATACAGGAAGGGAACCTGCAGCCATGAGGGGAGCCGATAACGACTATGATCCATTGAAGCAGGTCAGAAGAAGGATCGAGCAGCTGGAGATGGTCGGCCATTCGACCGACAAGATCGATCTTATCCTTATGGGGGGAACCGTTACTGCCAGGTCTCCAGAGTATCAGATGGAGTTCGTAAAAGGGTGCCTTGATGGAATGAACGGCACGATCAGCACAACACTTGGTGAAGCACAGGATCTCAACGAGAGTTCCGAACACAGATGCATAGGAATAACGTTCGAAACGCGTCCGGACCATTTCGGGGATGAGGAATCTGATCTGATGCTGTCCCTTGGAGGTACCAGATTGGAACTGGGTGTCCAGTCATTGTTCGATCTACCCCTGTTGAGATCAGAGCGGGGCCATAGTGTAATGGATACGGTAAACGCAACGAAGACAGCAAAGGACTCCGGTCTGAAGGTGGGATACCATCTGATGCCAGGAATTCCCGGGTCGACCCGGGAAATGAATTTCGAAACCGCCTACAATGCGTTCCATGACAGTCGTTTCATGCCGGACATGATCAAGATCTACCCGACCCTTGTGATAAAAGGAACCAAACTGTATGATATGTGGAAAAGAGGAGAATATGAACCGATCCAGACCGAGGATGCTGCTCGTCTTGTTGCAGAGATCAAGCGGATAACCCCTCCCTGGGTAAGGATACAGAGAGTGCAGAGAGACATCCCGAGCCCACTGGTCGAGGGAGGGGTGGATAAGAGCAATCTGAGGCAGCTTGCGGAGGATGTCATGAGAGAGCATGGATGGAACTGCAGATGCATCAGATGCCGGGAGATCGGACACAGGATGCGGGATGGAAAGAAACCCCTCCCAGAGAACATATCCCTGTCCAGAAGAGAATACGAAGCATCCGGTGGGAAAGAGGTATTCCTCTCATTCGAGGAGGAGAGTACAGATACCCTGATCGGTTATATCAGGCTCCGTCGTCCTTCAGAGGATGCGCAAAGGAGAGAAATGGCCTTATCCGCGATCATAAGGGAGCTCAAGGTCTTCGGGCAGATGGTCCCGATCGGAAGGGACGCTGGAGATGATTGGCAGCACAGGGGATATGGAAGTGAGCTCATCAAATATGCAGAGTCCCTTGTCAAGGATGAATGGGGCCTTGACAGGATACTCGTAACGTCCGGTATCGGAGTGAGGGAGTATTACAGGAAGTTCGGGTTTGAAAGGGTCGGACCATATATGGGCAAGAGACTGTAACAGGTTGTAGACCTCTGAACATTTTCGAACAGGACGGAACGAACGGGCTCCAACCACCGGAACAGGCGATTTGAAATATCTCTTTGTATCCCGGGAGCACATGATCAATACGCTACCTTGATACCTCTGGAAACAAGTATCTCGGATGCTTGATCCAGGATATCTTCATTGGTCTTTGACCTATGCATGAAAGCATATTCGACATCTGGTGTCGATCCGATCGCGAGATCGATACATTTCTCCATGTCATTCGTGGCTTTCAGGATATAATCAGGTATCATATGGCCGAAGGCAAACTTCTTCCTCATTGCCCTGTCCGTGAACCTTGGTGCATAATGCCCCCCACCGATTCCTATCGCTATGGGAGAGAGCGTGTCCGGTTCACGGAAATCACTGCTCAAGAGAGCCAGGGCGATCGCTCTTCCAAGTTCCGGGATGTGCCATCGTTCTTCACTGGATCCAATTTCTATGAAGAAACTGGGGGAGCTCAGTGCGGGCCCGTGATGTGTTACTTCGTATGTCGTCTGGTCCTTGAGACCCAGTGCCTTCTTCTCCTTGTACAATGAGCGGAGTGCCGATGTCATCTGGAATGGAGCGGACGGGGGGAGATATCCTTGCTGGCCTCCGAAATCAGCAGAGAGGTAGTTGCCTGGTGGGTGTACGGTAAGAGACCTTACATTTTTCTCGGACCTGTGCTTGCTCAGGAATACAAGGAGGTCCAATGGTCTTTCATGGGAAGAGGAGGGCCTCGTTCCAAGTTCATTCTCAATGAACCTCGATATCTCAACATCTACGTTCTCGAAGTACAGATGCATTCCTTCTTTCTCGAACATGAGGAGTTCCTCGTACTGCCTGACCGGTCTACCGTCGAAACTTCCTATCTCTTTCCAGCTTGCCAGATCAAGAAGACGATCCCGGATGTTCCGGGAAGCGGTGTCTTCGAGACTGGTCAGAAGAACTTTCATTCAAGCACCATCAGTGTATCCTTGAGTCCTTGCCTATGGTTCCGGAAGCCCTTGCCCCGGGTCCGATCATCGCTCCGGAATATATTATTGTCCCTGGGTCAAGTGTTGCATTGATGCCGGTCTTTACATTGTCTCCGATCATTACACCCAGTTTTCTCCTTCCGGAATCGACCCTTTGCCCTTTTATCGTAACAGGTATGTTCCTGTCATCCAATCTGAGGTTGGCGACCTTGGTCCCGGATCCCAGATTGCAATCGGTTCCGATAATGGAGTCTCCAACATAATTGTGGTGGGGGATATTTGACCTCTCCATTACTATGGAATTCTTTACCTCCGAGGCAGCACCCACCCTGGAGCCCTTGCCAATATATGTTGATCCCCTGATGTAGCTGTTGGGGCCGACAACGGCATCACTGTCGATATAGACCTTGCCTTCCATGTATGTGCCGGATTTGACCAGCGCTCCCTTCTCGATGATCACATCACCCTTGATGATCACTCCATCTTCAACGGTCCCATCAACTCTCGATATCAGTTTATCCATGTATATCTCATGGGCATTCAGAAGATCCCATGGAGAACCTATGTCCACCCACTTATACTCGGGAACATATGCCATTACATCCTCGCTTTCCATGAGTATCTCGATGGACCTTGTTATCTCATATTCACCCCGGGGAGATAACGGCGTCTCCTTGATCGCATTGAAGATTCCGGGAGTGAACAGATAGATACCCCCATTGATAAGGCCAGGGTGGGCTATACCGGATTTCTCCGTGATCCCCAAGACCTTCTCTTCCTCGACCTGGACAAGTCCGAAACGGGAGGGATCCTCGACCTGGACCAGGGTCATGAGGCTCTTTCCATTCTTCTCGAAGAGGGATATCATGCCCTTGATAAGATCACTTGATACAATGACATCACCGTTCAGGCAAAGGAAGGGGCCGTCCATCTGCTCCGACACCATTGACACAGCATGGGCAGTACCCAGCCTCTTGGGTTGAAGGATATACTTGATGTTCACGCCGAATTTTTCTCCATTTCCAAAATGGTCCTTGATGGTTATACCATGGTAACCCGTCAAGATCCGGATCTCTTTTACTCCCGCTTCCTTCAGTGCATTTATTGAATGCTCCAGAAAGGGTTTACCCGCAACAGGGAGCATCGGTTTCGGGCGGTTCTCCGTTAACGGGCCCATTCGGGCCCCCTGTCCTGCAGCCAGCACCAGTGCTTTCATGATGACACACACTCACGATGGAACATACTCTTTGTACTTCTATTTTTTTGAGGGCCATATTGTAGATCGAGATCTTCAAATGCCATTTCCAACAATCTCACCAATGCTGTAACATTTATACAGAAACAAATAATGATGACATAGAAAAGGTAAAAAAACCATGACAGAGAATGGCATTTGGCAGGGCAATAATACGTGGGACAGAGGCGGGAGCCGAATCGATCGATTTACTGCACAGATCCAGGTCCAGTAAAGAAATAACATCCAATAGAGAAAAAATCCCATGTTTGGCTTTTCTATTTGTAAAAAAGATAGGCCAGAAGGAATATGTTTAAATAGCCAGCAACCAATACACCAATTGGGTAGGGGAAGTAGCTACCTTCTGTGGAGGATGCTTAATATGGCAATGACCAAGATAGATATGGGAAAGGCAAAGGATATTGCAACGAATAAAAAACTCAAACCTGGCATGGTCGTGGGAACCTCAGGTGTCCAGTTCACCAAGGGCAATAATAAAAGGCTTGAGGTCATAGGTTGGAACAAGTTCGAAGAGGAACTTGACAACAGAGGACTCGCAATATACGAGTCCAAGGGCTGGATGAAGATAATGAAGAAGTGAGACCGTTCCAATAATTGTTTTGAGCTCCCTTCGGGGAGCTTTTTTTATTTTGAACCTTCCAAAAATTTAATTAGTGAAGAAGGTTGATTTTATCCTCATGAGCCGTAGCATCGGTAAGCGGGAGATCGTGATCGTCGCGGTCTTTGTCCTTGTCGTCGGATCCATCGGAGCATATTTCATGTTCTTCCGGGGTCCCAGGGATGATCCTGGAGAGGATATCAACGGTGAGAAAGATCACAGGCCGGATGCTGATGCAGGTTATGATCAGACAATAACCTCAGGGGAGCCTGCGATCCTGAACGCCAGCGGGTCCAGAGATAAGGACAACGATATCCTTTATTTCAAATGGGATGTCGATGCCGGTATTGATGAGGATAACGACGGGATCAAGGACAATGATTGGGAGATCAGCGGAATGATCGTGGAATGGACCTACCCCGAGGTGACAAAACCCATTTCGTTCATTGCAACGGTCAATGTATCGGATGGCGGGTCATGGTCCACGGCCACGACAGTTGTCAATGTTCTTGTGAATGAGAGCACTGTAATTCCCGAAGTAATGCTAAGCTGTACTTATCAACAACAGATACCCTATTTCAATTCCCATTTCATTGTCACTGTAGATGATGTGACATCCATCGAATCCATATTCAATTACAGCTACACATTGGAAAATGTCGATGGCGATATGATCAGCAACGGAACGATCGTATCCCTGATACCATCCGGGCCGAACGCAACGGAAATTGCTTTTATCGACACTCCGGAGATAGGATCTTTGGACAGTATGGATGCTATCTCGTTCAAGGAAGGTACGGAGATCATCGAAGGCTGCTACCTCATGCTGTACTACAAGCGTGGGATAGACCCTGTAGGGGAGATAGAGCTTTCAAAATGATCGAGGCAATCATGTTCACAGCTCAATAATTACTATCCCGGCTCATAAACTGTTATCTCAACAATAATTGTAATTTGTTCTCGACCCGGCTCCCGGATTTTACGGAAAACTGCTTATTCAAAATTACCATCGGTTTTCCGCTTATCAAGCTTATTTGATAATTATGTCGGGAGCCTTATACTGATCCTGATGATAAGATAATGAGAAGAGAAAATGGTCCCGGCTCATAAACTGTTATCTCAACCATAATTGTAATTCGTTCTCGACCCGGCTCCCGGATTTTACGGAAAACTGCGTATTCAAAATTACCATCGTTTTTCCGCTTATCAAGC
>JAYEPK010000531.1:0-1826 GCA_034723935.1 Thermoplasmatota archaeon | reverse complement strand
GGTGCCTTGCATCAACAGTTGAGGTGTTCATCTGGACCAGAGAAGTAGAACCTTCACCAAGATCCTCCAGTCCCTAGGGGATTCCCGGAAAGGTATGACAATTACAGAGATCGGCCGTTCCATTGGTCTGAACAGGAACTCATGTGCCAAATATCTGGACATCCTTCATGTGAACGGTCAGGTGGAGATGAAGAAGGACGGAAATGCAAAAGTGTTCCATCTTTCACATCGGGTTCCAATTCAGGCACTTCTCAATTTCTCATCGGACCTTATCATCATACTGGACCATTCCCTGACAATAGTGGAGGCGAACGACAATCTCATTTCAATGTTCAAGTTCAAGAAGGAGATGATGATCGACAGCAAGTTGGCCAATACCGGCATACCATTCTTCAGTGAAAAGGGACGCCTAAAACTCCTTCGCGATGCTGTAAGAGGAAAAGAGAGCAAGTTCGAGACAAGTGTAAAACTTGGCGATCGTCCAAAACATTTCAAGGTCAGGTTGATACCTTCCGCCCTTGGAGATGGTGAAAGCGGAGTTACCATAATAATGGAGAACATCACAAACCAGAAACTGGCACAGAAAAGGATCATAGAGAGCGAAGAGAGGTTCAGGGCGATCTTCAATTCCTCACCGGACGCCATCATGATGATAAAGGACAATGTCTTCATCTACTGCAACGCCTCAACCCTCAAGACCTTCGGAGCCAATGACTATGGTGAGATATACGGCCTCACACCGGCCGACCTGTCACCCCAGTTCCAGTTGAATGGTGAGCGAACTGCTGACAGCTACCGAAGTTACCTGAAGGAAACAATGGAAATCGGATACAAGGACCTCGAATGGATTCATAGAAGGAAGGACGGGTCGGAGTTCCATGCCTCCGTGAGGCTCAACAGAGTGGAGATCGGGGGAGAGAAGCTTATCCAGGCAACCGTTAGAGATATCTCCGACATAATATCCGTCCAGAATGAACTGCGATCAAAGGAATCACGTCTGAGGAATATTGCATCCTCTCTGCACGGGACCTTCATAGGACTTCTGAGGCGTGACCTTGTATTCGAGGAATTCTGGGGCACAGAGGAACTGGATAAGAAATATGGTATCGAGGACTCTTCCGACCTGAGAGGTATGTCCATACTGGAGTTCACATCAAAAGAGAACCACATTGAGATGAAAGATAGAATTGAAAAATGCTTCCGGACTGGAAAACCTTTCATGATAGAACATCAAGCAGAACTTCCAAACGGGCGTTTCTGGCAGGAATGGTCCTTTTCCCCTTACAGGAATGACCTGGGAAATATCGAGTTCCTTGTAAAATTCGGTGTTGACACGCAGGAGAGGAACGAGATGCTCCGATCACTGAAAAAGGGCGAGGCCAGGTTCAGGAACATCCTCTCATCCCTTTACAACTCTTTCATAGGTCTGATCAACAGGGAATACTGTTTTGAGGAATTCTGGAGTTCCCGGGAACTAGACAATTCCTACGGCATAACATCATCCGATATGATAGGAGAAAGGATAACAAGGTTCTCTCCCCCGGAACATGAAGATGACCTCATAGAAATTGTTGACAGGGTATTTCAAACAGGAGTGCCCGTTACAATGGAGGTTCCGGGAAAACTCCCAAGTGGGACCTACTGGCAGGTCATGACATTAAGCCCCTACAGAAATGAAAAGGGCGAGGTCGAATATGTGATCATGTATGGAATAGACTCAACGGAAAAGCATGATCTGTTCGAAAAACTGAAAAGGACCGAGGAAAAATATAACATTCTCGATTCCAACAGTTCGGATGTGATATGGATGACGGACAGGGACATGA
>JAYEPK010000530.1:0-1828 GCA_034723935.1 Thermoplasmatota archaeon | reverse complement strand
TATATGGTCAAGAGGATCGAACGTATCATGGACAATGGTCTGTCTGGGCCTTGATCCAACAGCGTTACAGAGCGGTTCAATTATCCCCGAGATCCTTGCAGAGAATACGGTGTCCCCTGGTCATCCTCCATCCCAGGTGATCACGGCAGAGGGAGATCTCTATACCTGCTTCATCCATGAGGGTTCCAGGACCGGGATACACCTGATATCCAGGGAACGACCGGATCTCAAGGTCCAATGGGTGGGGTTTATCGACACCGGTCATGATCCGGTTGTCCTTGAAAATGTAACACTGTTTGCGGATGTCTTGAACCTCTGGAATGCGAACATTTCCGGACTCGAGATAACATTTACTATATCCCTGGAGGGTTCGGTCGTTTTCCATGATGGTTACCTCACATATTTCCTTCCATCAGCAATTAACAGAAGAACATTGAACTGGACACCAATCCTGGAGGGTTCATATACGCTGACTGTCAAGGTGGATCCGGAAGATATTCTTCAGGAAAGGAATGAATCGAACGATCAACTGACAACGGTCTTCCTGGTCGGGCGTCAGGAAATGGACCTGTCCGTGAGATCCGGAAGCGGTGTTCTGCCCGATGAGATCGGAGAATTGAAGATAACTCTGGAGAACAGGGGAACCGTGACGACCACCTACGACCTCCTCGTAAAGGGAGACGTCATCGAATGGTTCTCCAAAACCACGACAAGTCTCGAGGTCCCTCCGGGACAGGAGAGGACCATTATTTTTCCATACAGGGCCCCGGATGGGACATTGGCAGGAAATTACATGATACTGGTGACGGGCTCTTCAACACGTGAGAAGAAGGACCCTGTAATGGTGGCCCATGATCTGATCATCCTTCCCCGTTACAATTCCTCGGTGGACTTCGGCAACTACAATCGGGAGATCGATCCCGGCATCACATATACGATGCCGATAACCGTTGACAATTTCGGGAACTGCTGGATAAAGTATACCTTGAGCGGGAACAGCTCTCTTGGGGCTCCCCTCAGGTACAACGGAATGCATCTCCCTCAAACTCTCCCCCCTATTCAATCCGGTTCCAGCCTGGAGGTCCTGATCGAGATGGATGTCCCGGAAGGGATGGAACCCGGTAGGTCCATCAAGGTTGATCTGTCCCTTCTGAATCAGCAAGCTGGACAGACGTTCTCGGCCTCCTACAACATGAGCATCATGGAGATGCCCAAGCCAGGATTGGAGATCGAGGACGAGAACCTTGAACTGGATGGAAGATGGATATCAAAACTCGTTACGGTCAAGGTTCGGAACATCGGCAACGTTCGGGACATCTTTGATTTCGAAGCAAGTGCCCAGACGGGAGACTGGGATGCCCGGGTGATCGATCCATACTCGCGTTCCGTTGCGCTTTCTCCGGGAGAGGAGATCAATGTTACAATGTCGATCATCCCACCACCAATACCAAGTGAAGGGACAAAGATGTTCATGTTCAAGGCAACACCTATGCTAAGGGAATCCATGAACCAGGAGATATCGTTCAACATTCAAGTCGGAAAGAAATTCAATGTCACCTTCACCCAAAGCAGGATCGAATTGAACACAGAACCCGGAGAAAAGCACCGGTTGATGCTCACATATACCAATACCGGGAACCAGGATGCTTCGTTCTCCCTGATATTCTCGGGTGCGGGTTCGGATGGTCTGTTCGTGGAACCCATCACCGGGGGCCGGATGCAGTGGAACGAATCGGTGCCGATCCAGATAGTATCCGGTGGAACCAATACCTTCTGGATCGAGGTCACCATACCTTCAGAGATGAAGGATAACAGATTGAAGATAAAC
>JAYEPK010000529.1:0-1835 GCA_034723935.1 Thermoplasmatota archaeon | reverse complement strand
AAGACCTTTCAGACCGACAATTTCCAGGGCCTTCTCTGCCTTCTTCCTGGCTTCTTTTGGTCGTGTTCCACTGAGCATAAGGACCATCTCCACGTTTTCCACAGCGGTAAGGACCGGAAGTAGGTTGTAGAACTGGAAGACGAAACCCATGCTCTTGGCCCTGTATTCCGTCTTCTTGTCATCCTTCATGCTGGCAAGCTCCGTTCCCTCGATGTATACCTTGCCTGCAGTGGTGTCATCCAGTCCGGAAAGACAGTTGAGAAGTGTGGTCTTCCCACAGCCCGATGGGCCCATTACAGCGACCATCTCGCCCTTGCTGACATTGAGGTCTACACCTCTCAGTGCATGGACTTTCACCGAACCTGTATCATAGACCTTTTCGAGTCCTCTTGTTTCAACGATATACCTTGAGGAATTACCGTTCATTTCCTGACCTTCCTTGATAGGTGTCATCAATGATCTGTATTAATAGATTATGATGGTACAAGGGAAGGATGCACGTTGTGCATCCTTCCTGCGGTGTCATTATCTTCTGTGGTTCTTCCTGGGAGGTCCTCTTCTGCTGCTGTTCGGAGGGCCTGACCTTCGCGGAGGTCTCGAACTCCTTCTGGGTCTCTCTGTATACCCTTCCGGTTTGGGTGTTAGGGCTCTCATCGAGACCTCGATCTTGCCCCTGTCGATCTCGATGACCTTGACCCTGACCTTGTCACCTGCGTTCACCTTGTCGGTGACCTTGTCAACGTGGCCCCATTCGAGTTCGGAGACGTGCAGAAGGCCGTCGGTCTTAGGTGTCAGGCTGATGAAGGCCCCGAAGGGCATTATCTTCACTACCTCGGCATCCTCGAAGATGTCTCCCACCTCGATCTCCCGGGTTATGCTCTTGATGATCCCCTCGACCGTCTTGGCCTTTGCGGCATCCTCGGAAGTGATGAGAACGGTCCCGTCATCCTCGACATCGATGTTCACATCGTAATCCTCGCACATTCCCCGAATGATCTTCCCGCCGGGTCCGATGATATCGCCGATCTTTTCCGGGTCGATCATAAGGTGTACTATCCTTGGAGCGTTCTCGGAAAGCTGTTTCCTGGGTTCCGGTATGGCTTTTACTATAACTTCCAGGATCTCGTTTATGGCTTTCCTCATAGGAGGGAAGGTCGCCTTTATGATGTCGATCGTAAGACCCGGGGTCTTTGTATCCATCTGTATAGCGGTGATACCGTCCCTGGTGGATGTGAACTTGAAGTCCATTCCACCGTCGCCGTCCTCAAGGTCCTGAAGGTCGGTCAGGACCTTCCATTTCTTGCCCTTGGAAGCCAGTCCCATTGCAATACCTGCGACGGGTCTCTTGATAGGCACACCAGCATCCATCAGCGCCAGTGTGGATCCGACCGTGGACCCCATCGAGGATGAACCGTTTGAACCCATGGTCTCCGATACAACCCTGATGGTGTATGGGAATTCTTCATCTCTCGGCAGGACGGGGAGCAGGGCCTTCTCTGCAAGCATTCCGTGGCCTATCTCTCTCCTTCCGGCTCCTCTCATGAACTTGACCTCTCCCACGGAGAATGGGAGGAAGTTGTAGTGATGGAAGAACTTCTTCTTTGTATCCGTTTCCATCGATTCGACAACCAGATCATCTCCCGGGGCCCCAAGTGTGACGAAGCTGAGGATCTGTGTCTCACCTCTGGAGAATAGACCTGTTCCGTGGGCAAGGGGTATGGTGGAAACCTCTGCCTTGAGGTCCCTGATATCGTCGAGCTTCCTACCGTCCACCCTCTTGTCCTTCTCGAGTATGGCCTCGGTAACCTGTTCTTCGATTATATCGAGGAACAGGT
>JAYEPK010000528.1:0-1836 GCA_034723935.1 Thermoplasmatota archaeon | reverse complement strand
ACCGGGATCGACGTGGTAAAGTATGAATACGATCAAATGGGAAGGCTGTCCAGGAAGACGTTGGAGAACGGAGTTTACACAACATACGGGTACGATGCGGCAAACAGGGTCACGAAGCTGGCAAATTTCAAACCCGACGAAACCGTCATTTCCTGGTTCAACTACACATATGATCCATGCGGACGACGAACGAAAGTCAACACAGATCAAGGGACCTGGTTCTACACATATGACGACAGGGATCAGCTTGTCAATGCCGTATTCGATTCAACCAATCCTGGAATCCCTGCCCAGGACATCGAATACAATTATGACATCATGGGGAATCGGGTCAGGACAGTTACGAACGGGGTTGAGGAATTTTATCAGTCCAACAATATGAACCAGTACACCATGGTCGGTAATGTGACCCATACTTACGATCCGGATGGCAATCTGATCTCGGAAGATGGTCCGAATGGAACGATAAGATATGCTTACAACGATGATAACAGGTTGATCGAGGTCTCGAATGGGGAGGACACTTGGGAATACACATATGATGGACTTGGAAATCGCGCATCGATCACTGAGAACGGCGATACCTCGTATCTTGTGGTGGACCCGATAGGAATGGGCGAAGTTGTTGGAGTTTACGATGAGAACGGAACGATGATGTCACGGTTCATCTATGGTTCTGACCTTGTAGGTCTGCAAACCGGAACCGGAGAATCCTATTTCTACAATTTCGATGTCATGGGAAATACACAGGAACTGACCGACTCGACAGGGGCCGTAGTGAATTCATACTCTTACATGCCATACGGAGATATCCTGTCCGAACAGGAAACCGTTTCCAATCCATTCTGTTTCGTCGGGGAGGAAGGTGTGATGACCGATCCAACGGGTCTTGTCCACATGCGGGCAAGGCAATACGGTCCGCAGACAGGTCGCTTCACCACCATGGACCCGATCGGCATCTCGGGCGGTGATCTCAACCTCTATCGATATGTCTACAATTCTCCAACCAACCTGGTCGACCCAGAAGGTCTTTCAGCAGCTGAAATGGTTTATTATGGATTTGAGATTGGAACGGGAATAATTCCATGGGGAGATTGGGCCGAATATGCCACTGACGGCTTCCTGGGGCAGGATAATGCAGACTTTCTTGGATTTAGTGTGGACGTTATCGCAGGAATAGGTACCTTATCCTCCATGGCTCCGATTATTTTTTCACCTGTTGCGCCGGTTGTAGCTGTTGTTGCAGCTGCTGCGGTTGCTGTCTACACGATAATTAGTATCGTTAAGAAGCTGGACTCGCTCTTTGAATTCGGCGTGCCAGCGAACACCCTGACCCCTCTCGATCCGAATCACAAGGCATGTTTGAATGGCACCGGTCCCGGAAACCATGTAGCAGAAGGGACCCGGCTCTTTTATATCGTTGAGTTCGAGAATATGGAAGAGGCAACGGCTCCCGCCCAGATGGTCACTGTCATAGATCCTTTATCGGAAGACCTGGACTGGTCAACTTTCGAGTTCACCGAGATCGGATTCGGTGACGTCGCAATACCACTGGAGCCGGGAACAGGATATGTTGACGAGGTTATGGAATACAGTTACAAGGATGATGAATACGATATGGAAATAGAATTACACATCAACGGTGAGATCGACACGAGAACAGGTGAGGTATTCGTGATGATATATTCCATAGATCCCATCACCCAGCTTCCGCCTGAGGTGAATATCGGATTCCTTCCTCCTGAGGATGGTACAGGAAGGGGTCAGGGATACTTTTCGTACATGATAGATCCGAAACCGGACCTTCCAAGCGGGACCGAGATAAGGAACATCGCA
>JAYEPK010000527.1:0-1837 GCA_034723935.1 Thermoplasmatota archaeon | reverse complement strand
GAAGGTTCTCGTGGTCGGAGGCGGAGATCTGGCCTTTGACAATGCCCTTGGACTTCACGAGAACAGGGCATACGTGACCCTGATCCATAGAAGTTCTGTAAAGGCAAACAGTATGCTTGTTGATGAGGTACAAAATGCAGGGATCGAAATGATCAAAGGTGATCCGGGAGATATCGACCGGATAGATGGAGGTTACAGGTTCAGAGACATAATATACCATACTCTTGCTGTTTTCATCGGCCGCTCCCCGAAAC
The DNA here is from genome assembly GCA_034723935.1 of Thermoplasmatota archaeon. Lineage (GTDB taxonomy): Archaea > Thermoplasmatota > Penumbrarchaeia > Penumbrarchaeales > Penumbrarchaeaceae > JAYEPK01. The sequence continues at coordinate 1,583 of JAYEPK010000527.1, read as the reverse complement.
TGGACCTTCTCGAGGGGTTGGAACACTTCAAGACCTACCTCCCGTCCTTTCGGACCTCGGTAAAAGGGTTATATGTGATCGGTGATGCCGCCCTAGGAACGCTGGGTCAGACCGCGCTCTCATCAGGATCCGGACTGGCAGCTGCGATGGACATCGCTAAGATGGTGAAAAAAGATGAAAGTGCTCTACGAGAAGGGACATGATGAACTTGCAAAAGTATATGCGGCATCTTTCAGAGATGATGATATACACATCCTCGAGTTCGTTGATTCTCTCTCGGGTTCAGGTTCGATAGATGAGAAATGGGTAGTAGTTGTATCTTCACAGTTCGGATGCCCGGTTGGATGCAAAATGTGCGATACAAAGGGTTACTTCGAGGGAAACCCAACAACAGAGGAACTGTTTTCCCAGATAGATCATCTTGTTAAAAAACGCTTTCCGGATGGCAACGTCACATCAAAGAAGTTCAAGGTCCAGTTCGCGAGGATGGGGGAGCCCGCATTCAATACAAGCGTCCTCGAGGCAATTTCACAGATCAGGGAGAGATACAACGCTCCTGGATACATGCCGTGTATCTCAACAGTTGCCCCCTCGGGGACAGAAAAGTTCTTCGAGGAACTCAAAAAGTTGAACCACGACATCTTTAAGGGTAATTTTCAGCTCCAGTTCTCCATTCACTCAACAGATGTAGCCCAGAGGGATGAGATTATTCCCATCGAGAAATGGAGCCTGGAACGCATCGCTGAATACGGGAAGGAATTCTTCGTCGGAGGAAGAAGGATCTCCCTTAACTTCGCACTTGGAAAGGGAAATAAGTTCGATGCCGGAAAGATCATAGACACGTTCTCTCCGGAAGTGTTCATGTTGAAGCTAACACCTGTGAATCCTACCGAACAGGCGAAGCTCCACGATATGGTCAGAGAGGATCTGGTAAGAGAGGACATCACACAGATCTCTGAGCTGGAAAGTGCCAGTTTCGAGGTCGTTCTCAGCGTCGGAGACCTCAGGGAGAATGAGATCGGGTCCAACTGCGGTCAGCTCGCGGCCCTGTGGCGGAAGAGCACCTAGGACTGCAGAAACCTGTGAATTTTGTATTATCACAGTCCGATGGAGCGACCCTGCTTGAGTCTTTACTGCCTGCTTTCCCTACCCTTAAATCCAAGTTCCGTATTCAAGGTTTGATGGACGATATCCGGTTCTGCCCTGTTTGTTCTGCTTACATCCGAGATCAGGGTCTCGAGAGGTGCCCCAAATGCAGGTCACATTTGAGGCAGGAACAGGACAGGAAAGAGAGATACGAAACACAGCTCAAGAGAAAGAATGAGCTGGTCCAGGGACCATTTCACCCGGTCATCGGGAAAAAATGCGTCATCTGTGGTGAGGATGTCGAGATACTCCCTGTAAAGATCGAGGAGTTCATCGTGAACGGTGAAAAGGTCGGAAATGGACCCATGGGGCCCATGTATGCCCCCAACAGATGTGTGGTGGCATTCCAGGAATGGAGATGCAGAAAAGCTCACAAACTGTTCTCCTCGTTCGATTGTGAATGGAGGGAGCTCTGTCCCAAATGCCTGATCCACAAC
>JAYEPK010000526.1:0-1838 GCA_034723935.1 Thermoplasmatota archaeon | reverse complement strand
TGGTGAACAAGGTTCCAATATCAACGGTCACGTTCCATTCTGCCGGAGCGGTGAACTCTATCGGATCGTTGACGGGCATGACATGGAACCAGACCCATGTTTCTGTCTGTCCTTCTCCATCGGATACGATGAACTTCACAAGGTCCCCGTTGTTATCGTTTTCAAAAGGCGTATAGGTAAAGTTCATCGGGACAGTGATGTTCTGCATTTCCGTTTCATTGGTCGTTTCGTTCACGATGATCTCGATCTGGTACATCTCCACCTCCATGGTTCCATGTAATAGATCGGCTCCAACGAATGAGTAGATAAGCTCGGCGGTCTCTATATCCGTAGCATTTATCCAGAATTCAACAGGAATATCCTCTTCTGTCTCGAGAAGATAGACAGTCCAGTTGGTGGTCTCGTTGTAAACATATTCCACCATGGGCGCCTCGTTGCCGTTTTTCAGCATCAAGGTCCAAGTCGGAATGTCGTTGACCGATGTGACATTGACCTCGATCGGAACAATTGTCCAGTCGACACCGTCCGTAATGTTCAAATCTATTACAGTGAGACCGAACCAGTTCTCCTCTCCGGTGAAGGTCAGGTTCAGTTTATCCTCGTCCCAGTCGAGGTCGAGCCCCACAGCTTCCGAAACGGTCCAGATAATGTCGTCTCCTTCCGGGTCCATGACAAGTCCTGTGAAGTTGAAATATCCGGTACCTTCCTCCTCGATCTCGAGATAAGGCGGGTCGATCAGGAGCCTTGGAGCATCGTTGATGGGAAGGACGTTAACTGTGACATTCGTGGATGTCACGTTTTCTCCCCCATCCGTGGCCTCGATAGTTACCCAGGAGGCACCATTCCAATCATTCTCAACGGTTCCGATCGAAAGCAATGGGTAGAGACCTCCCCCCAGTACCGGGTCAAGGTCAGGTCCACTGAAAATATCGTAGGTCAGATCCATCTCAAGATCGTGGAAGAACTCCGATAGGTTCACCTCGTATTCTCCATCCTCCTCAAATTCGATATCGCCCGGCATATCATTGTAAGGTGGGATGTCAAATACAAAGACCAGATCGCGGTTCTCGTCGATGTGCATGTTCTCTCCCAGCATGTAATGAACGGGGACATCGCTCTGAACGACAAGGTCCAGATCGAAGAAAATATCTATTTCTCCGGTCTCGTTAATGGAACGTTCGGTCAGGATCAGCTGACCTTCACCATCCGCCATATCCAGAGAGGAGAAGAGGCCCCCTCCGTGATAATTGGTGTTCAGGGTACAGTCCAAAGGTGCCAGGCTCCCATCCTGCAACGTGAGGTTGAGGTACCAGCTTACATTGAGCAGAGCCTCGCCCAGGAGCGATAGGGCTCCCGAGCCCATCGGTGAATTTATCAAGCTAACGTTAACATCTGCAGTATCGGATACAAGGTTGGCGATCTCCGAGCTTGCCGAAAGGATCGAATCATATACCTCCATATCTATACCGTAGTAATCCATGTCCAGGTTGAAAAGGGTGGTAACGGATCCATCGGTCTGCAGGTCCCTCACTGTAACCTTTGAACCGGGAGCTGTGTTTATATCCATCCCGAAAGAGAGAGTTGATAGTGTGATCCCCTCCAGATATAGGCCATGTATGGGGCCTCCAAGATAAATCCCATATGAAAATGTATCCGCAGGTGCTGTTTGATTGACCATGATCCTGGTTACTGTTATATTACCGCACGACCCGCCGCAGCCGCCATCGATCCTTAAACCGGTTCCAGAATCGGCCGCATATATCCAGTCAACTGTGATGTTATGGACATTGCTCAAATGGACAACATAGTGGGCGGCCTCGACCCCATACACCCAATGG
>JAYEPK010000525.1:0-1842 GCA_034723935.1 Thermoplasmatota archaeon | reverse complement strand
TCCTCATAAGTTCGACACCCTGCTGAATTAGATCGTCAACGAGAAAATTCATTCAGCGGGCCTGGAAACCATATATTGATCTAACTATGATCAATAATTTCCAGGTCACAACGGCCCGTCAATATCATATTACCGTTGCGGGGTTATGAAAACAATATAGATATCACATAGATCTACTTTTCATAACTAACAACGTTTATAGGAACAGGGGAAAATGGATCATTGATGTCTCACAAAAGTGGTTCACCACCGGACATAGGACAAAGGTTCGAACACACGAATTTAAGGGCTATACCCATCTCGATTCAGACGGACAGCACGATCCCAGCTTCATTCCATCCCTCGTTGATCCCATCAAGAAGGAAGAGTTCGACCTTGTAATAGGTTCCAGGTTCAAATCGAAAAGTGGGCGAAAAAAGGTTCCCAATTACAGAATGGTCGGCATACAGACGATCACCCAGGTGTTCAACCACGGAACGACCATGGACCTTACCGATTCACAGAGCGGATTCAGAGCTTATTCGAAAAGAGCTCTGGATATCATAAAGGTGACATCGGACAACATGGATGCTTCGATGGAGATCCTCTTCGATGCCAAGGATGGGGGGCTGAAGATAAAGGAGATCCCCATAATGGTCGAATACGATGGACTCGAGGGGAGCTCGGAGGATCCGGTTGGACACGGTGTCAGGGTGCTGGCAAATACCGTGAGATTGATAAGGGAGAGATATCCTCTGAGATTCTTCGGGACCATAGGCAGTTTTCTCATATTCCTGATCCCCTTTGTGATGCTCTATTCAAGAATGATGTTGCCCCCGAAAACGGGTTTCCTGCCCCCCGGGGGTTACTTCGTGGTTACGTTCCTCGGTATAATGGGATCGTTCCTCATATTCACCGGTGTCATGCACAGGGGAGTCAATCGTATATCAGTAAAGCTGATGAAAATGATCAAAGAGTAATTCAATAGCGTCATCAATTAAAACTTAACATACAAAACCGCGAGATAATATTCATTTCATTTCCGCTTTTTAATATTAATAGGTCTCGACGTGGGGCCACGGATGGGTGGGTTGTTCTGTGGCGATATATAAGCAGGTCCACAATATCAAACAAAGAGTTCGATCAGGATTATTTCTTTTCATGCACCCTCTCGAAAGCGATACGGAAGTATAAGCGATCTCAGTTCTTCATCATCATCCTAATCTGTTTAGGACCTTCAAAACAACGATAATGGGACAAAATAATATCAACGAATATGGGACAAATTTTGTTCTTGACAGACAGAAGGGAAGCCACAAGATTTTCTATCACCCGAAAAAGAAGATAAGAGTCGTGGTTCCGTGTCATAAAAGGGACCTTCCCAAGGGGACGCAAAAAGAGATCCTGAAACAGGCAAAGATCGATCCGGATGAATTACGGTAGATAGTTCGCTTTCATTATCGATCCCCTCCTCTCTGATGAAGTAAAATAGCAATTCTCATTCTGCATTCATATATTTGTGCTGATGATCTCCCCACTGTAAAGGGCCGGTCAGGCTCCCCGAAGGGGATCCATATAGATATTATGTGGAAAAACGTATATATGTTTGAAAACATATTTCACATAAGTGATAAAATGGTCAGTATGACGTTATCGATCCCGGAAGACCTCCATGTACTCATAAAGAAGCACAACGAGATAAGATGGAGTGAGATCGCAAGAAGAGCTCTATGGGACTATGCAAGGAAATTGACGATACTTGATGAGATCGCATCCGGGAGTGAGATCACCGAAGAGGACGTGAAAAAGATCAACAAGGAGTTGAAAACAGCCGTTCACTCCCATTACGAGGAGTTACTTGAA
>JAYEPK010000524.1:0-8313 GCA_034723935.1 Thermoplasmatota archaeon | reverse complement strand
ACTTGATGAGAGAAGGAAAGGTGGACCTGGTAATGACCGGGGCCGATAGGGTCTGCCGCAACGGTGACTTCGCCAACAAGTAGCCGCTGGCACCATCAACAACGATCCTGTGATCTATACCTTCTTGAAGAAGCTCCCATGCGGTCAGTCTTGATCCCTGGAGCAAGGGTCTTGTCTCGGAGACCCATACAAAAGGGTCTCCTCCTTCCCTTGCTTTCACCCGGATCGGGGCCAGTGCGGTTCCCCAGTCGATGGAAGCAAGTGCTCCTGCATTGCAGTGCGTCATCACTCTTGCGCCATCACCAATGACCCTGGCTCCTTGCTCCCCGATCCTTCTGCATGAGTCGATGATCCCATTATAGATGGAGGCTGCACTCTCCAGCGCATCCTTGCCCTGGTGGTATGTCTCCTTGATCCTGTCCATGCAGTTCCGGAGGTCCACAGCCGTGGGCCTTGAGCTCAGCAGTTCCTTGTATGCGTCATCCACATTCTCCCCCCTCTTCGCTGCCAGGGCAAGAGAATATGCTCCGAACGCTCCTATCGCAGGCGCTCCCCTGACCGCAAGTGTTCTGATGCATTCCACCTGCTCTGGAATTGATGCAGCATAAATGATCCTGACCTTCGAAGGGAGCATTCTCTGATCTATCAATTCCAGCATGTCGTCTTTGACCCGGAAACAGGGTCTGTCCACGAGCTCTCCCTTCAGGGGGAACTTCAAGATCTCACCTCGTGGGGCGCATCATTGGTGGGGCCCTTCCAGCAAAGGGAGGTATTCTCGGAGGAGGTCTGTTCGGTGGAGCAGAACCGCTTCTTGAGGATCTCCTGACCATAAGGATTCCGAACAATACCAGTAAAAGGATGAGAAGTCCCACCGGGACACCTATGTATATGTAGGTCTCGAGTTCTGTTTCGGGTGACGTTGTCTCTTTATCGGATATGGTGAGGACGAAGAGGCTCTCGTATTCTCCGCCTTTGCCGTCGGTCACGAGGATCGTGATATTGTAATTTCCAGCTCCAGATGTCTCCGGGATCGTCAGGTATGCGGAGAACGTCATGTCGTTCCCGGTATCATCCGGTTCGGTGCCGTCATCAAGCATCGGAACATTGTTCGTGTTCAGCTCGGTCAGGACCATCTCCACATCGACCTCGTCGTTGTCCTGATCGGTAACATTCGCTGTTACGATGATCCGATCTCCCGGTTTCACGGTCTGGTCGGAGACCTTGAACTCTATGATGGAAGGATCGGAGTTCGCCTGCAATATCTCGATGGAGAAGAAACTGCTCCCCTCCATATTTATGCTGTCCCTGGCATATACATCGACCTTCCCCTTCAATCCGGAGGAAACGGATCCTGGAACAGTGAACTGAACGGTCCACATATCATCTCCATCTCTCTTGTCGGGAGATACCCCGTCATCCCTCATCATAGTGGTCGACATTCCCTTTAGCGGTGTGAGGTCGACCCAGACCTCGATGACATCATCGTTCCCGTCCTCGACGATGGCGGTGAGCGTGACCTCGGTCTCTCCATCATTTGGAACCTCCTCGGGATTGGGGGACACTGCAGTGATCTCCGGTGCCACCGGAGGAAGGATCACATGGAGCCATACCCTGTCGATGCTCTCGTGCCCTGTAGCATCAGATGCTGTGATCTCTATCTGGAACTTGCCGAGCGTGGTGATCGGATCCACGGCGAATGAGAAGGAGTAGTTATCGTCATTGGAGAAGATGTCACCGTTATTACCATCATCGTAGAGCTTCTGTTTGTTGTCCCCGCCGATCTGCGACAGGTCGGCGATCACGCGGTCCACATCGTTCTCTTCGTCCTCGATAACGGCCCATATGGTGCCGGGGGTGAAACCATCGTTTGGTACTCCCTTGGGGGTGATGCCGGCATCCACTATGTCCGGAGCCTCGGTGAACTCGGATATGGGATCGACCCTTACACTGATATTTGCCGTGCCGGATCCTCCCTTTCTGTCAAGTGCAGTGATCATGAATGTCCATTCACCTACAGGTATCTTATCATCTATCAGGACAGAATAGATGCCGTCATCTTCCACCGGGTCCCCGAACTCTCCATTATCATAGAGCTTCTGTTTTTCATTGAGGCCGGCCGGGGAAAGGTCAACGGTGACCTCTCGGAGATTTCCGTCCTCATCGAATGGAATGCAGCTGATCACCGGTTGGATGGAGGCATCGTCCGGGATATAAGGGGGATCTATCATGGCAGATCCGATGATCGGAGGGTGGTTCAGGAAGCCCCTGGCCTCGATATCGAATCCAATGCTACCTCCGATACTGTCCCGGTGTGCTGGATCTGACACTGTCAAGGTTCCGGTGGCATTGATCCAGAACCTTGTGTCTTGACCTGTATAAGCCCTGTCCGGAGCTTTCACCGCCCAGGTTACAACGCTGAAGGTCCCTGTACCATCTATGTCCAGTGTTGTGACCCTGTCCTCGATCGAGAAGTCATTTGGTGTGGTCAGAAGGGCCAGTGCATCCTCAACAGGAGCACCGTTCATTCCGGTCGGTGTATTATATGAGATATTTGCAGATATCTCGAAGGTCGTTCCTGCCTCTACCCTGTCCTCGTAATCAATATCGTCTATCATCCAGGGGGCCGCACTGACACCGTATCGGTGATTGCTGAAGGATCCGTCATTCAGCTCAGTAACGTTCCAAAGTCTGTCAAAATTGTCCTTGCCTACCCTTACCTCTTTTCCTCCCTTGAAACCAGCCCCCGCGGGAATCGGATCATGAAGGATAAGCTGTTTGGTGTTTGTATCGTATCCCACAACGAGTCTCCATACGGTCTCGAGAGCGGCAAGGTCTTCGGGAGTTATCTGCGGATCCGGTGGGTCAGGTGGTTGTGGATTATTGGGGTCGGGTGGTGTTGGAGTGTCTGGCGGTGTGATCTCCGGAGGCATATCAAGGTACATGTAGACCATGATGAGATGTCTTCGGGCAATGGAATTGTAGATGTCCGTGAACCTGCTCTCGAACCTGGGACTCGGAGCTCTCTCATTGTCGGTCCAATCATAAGAGAAACCACCATACCCCAGAGCCCTCTCCACATATCCGCGTTGGTTCAGGGTGTAGAAGCTCTGGCTGGAAAAATGTGATGCCCTTACAAGCTCCTGTGACGTGGCCGCACCGGATCCCAGTCTTCCCTTTGTAACGTTCCTGATATCCTGCTGCGGTATGTAAGGCCCCCAGTAATCGAAGATCATCGATAGGCAGGCCTCCCCCGACAGGTCATTGTCACTACCTGCAAGGGGGTGATAAGGGACGATCGTTGCAAGGTTCATCTTGGAAGGATGGTCCCTGGTAGGATCTGCCCCGAGCTGGGCTGCTCCTGCGACCATCAGAAGCATCATCACAGCGATCATGAGTTGGGGTCGTGTTCTGTTTTTATTGGATGTCTGCATGGGCTCACCCTTACATTGATCCTGGGCATGGATAGCTCCAGCTGAACCACTTGGTCATTAATGCCTAATATTATAATGTTTATGGATGGCACGCGCAAAGTAGGGCCTGCAAAATGTAAAGGACCATGTATGGAATACTGCTTTGGAGGTGCTATCATGGGGAGCAGAAAAGAAAAGGACACACTCGGGACCATTGATGTTCCGGAAGATGCATATTACGGCATCCAGACACTTAGAGCAAAAGAGAACTTTCCGGTTTCCGGGCTTCCCAATCACCCATTTCTTCTCGATGCCTATGCTGCCATCAAGAGATCGGCAGCCATGGCCAATATGGAGGTCGGCTGGTTGGACCAAGGGATAGGTTCGAAGATAGTCCAGGCCGCAGAGGAAGTAAGAAATGGTGGGCTCCGGGACCAGTTCCCTGTGGATCGTTTCCAGGCGGGTGCGGGAACGTCGACGAACATGAACATGAACGAGGTCATAGCCAACAGGGCCCTGGAGATCCTCGAACAGCCCAGGGGACGTTACGATATCATTTCGCCCAATGACCATGTGAACATGGCCCAGTCCACCAATGATACCTTTCCGACCGCAATGCAGATCTCGGTCTACCGGATGACGGATAGCCTGATAGTGGTCATCAGAAGCCTGATAGAGGCGCTCTACCGGAAAGGAGAGCAGTTCAAGAACGTCCTGAAGACAGGCAGGACCCATCTTCAGGATGCCATGCCCGTATCACTGGGAGGCGAGTTCAAAGCCTACGGTGCTGCCCTGGAGAGGGTCACACTTAGCATGGAGAAGAGGGGCAGAAGACTGCTGGAGCTTCCGCTTGGCGGAACAGCCACTGGTACAGGTATAAATTCCCACGAGGATTTCAGAAAGATAGCAATTGGACACCTTGCAGAGATCACCGGCCTGCCCCTGGAACCGAACCCTAGCAGGTACGAGGCCATGCAGTCGACCACCAGGATAGTCTCGGTATCCTCATCGTACAAGGAACTGGCGGTAGAGCTTGGAAGGATCGCGAACGATCTGCGTCTCATGTCCTCCGGACCCACCTCCGGGTTCTCGGAGATCGAGCTTCCGGCGGTCCAACCAGGGTCCAGCATAATGCCCGGGAAGGTAAATCCTGTCCTTCCCGAATGTCTGAACCAGATCTGTTTCGTTGTGATGGGGAACGATGTTGCAATAACACAGGCTGCAGGTGCGGGCCAGCTTGAACTCAACGTGATGATGCCGATAATGGGGAATCTGATCCTTCGGTCCGCTGAATATCTTGTCAACTTCCTTCCGGTATTCGAGACCAGATGCATTGAAGGTATAACCGTGAACGAGGAGGCTCTGACCAGGAGGGTGCTCAGCAATCCTGCCCTGGCCACGCTTCTGAACCGGAAACTGGGTTATCTTGAAGCAGCGAAGATCGCAAAAGAATCTTCCAGGACAGGGCTTCCTGTGAGGGAAATTGTTGTCAGGGACGGTATCCTCACGGAAGCGGAAGCGGAGGAGATCTTTTCCATGAGGTCACTTGTCGGGCACGATGATTATTGATCAGAGAAATGATGGTAACACATCGATCAGCATCCAACCAATGATCGAGGAGATTATCGGGACAGTGATATTATCATCCAATAGCACTCTATTTGGCCAGGGTAGTGATTCTGCAGCCGCAGCGGAGACTGCAATTATCAGAGCCGGGAACGGGGACCAGATCAGGGATATCAGAATAAAAGGTGAGACGATGAAGGAAAGAGTACCCGCCAGGGTCTTATTCCTGTTCCAGGGAAGTTTCGGACCAGGGATGGACCTTCCCATGATATAGGCTGTGGGGTCACCGAAGGACAGTGCAATGACGCAGGCAATTGCGAGCTCCCCGCCAAAGATGAACCACACGAACAGAGCTCCGACAAAGAAGGCGACGGGCCCCTGTCCCGGTATCCTGTCCCCTCTTTTATCATATCTGTTCAGGAACCATGTGATGACGGGAATGTTCATTCTCTCCTGGACAACGCTCAGAGGTATCCCCAGGGTCAGGAGCAGGAGAAATAACCACTTGGTCCTGTCATCAAGGATCATGCAAAGGACGAGGAAGGTTCCGAGAGTTACATGGAACAGTTTTCTCCTGATCCAAACCTCCTTCGGATGTCCAATGTCGTCTTGGACCATGAACTCCCGAAGTGATCGAACAGATAAATAAGATGTGAAAGGGCTAGAGAAAGAACAAATCAGAGGGGATGGGATGCACTCTGCTTTTTCTAACCCTTTCCGGGCGATCAACGACCAAAAAGAGGGATATTGATAGGTCGAAGCCCAACTTTCGGTCGGGACCTTACCAGTGGATTACAGATTATATAAAGATTTGCTTGAACAAAGCAATTTCAGGAATATCAAAGCCAGGGACAGAAAGATCATCGTTGTCATCCTCTCTCGAACCGTCGCGGACGTGTTCCTCTCCTTCTTTCTCTGTATTCTTCCTCTTTTTCCTGGTCGGAAAGTCCCCTGTAGGTGTCTGCTCCTCTCATCAGGACCGTAATGATACCGCCAATGAGCATAAGGCCCATTGCAAGTTCCAGAGGAACGAGTTCCAGGCCAAAGATAGGCTCTGTGATGCCCTTAACCCCCCACCCTGCAAGAACAACGAACTGTAGAAGGGTTATGAACATCAGGGTCACCATCCTATCCGCCCGCCCCATGATCCCTGTATAGTTCCTCCCACACCCTACAGCCTGTGCCTGTGTACCCATGTAGGACGCGAGCAGAACGAATATCGCCGCGATCAATCCGAACGTTGTATTGCAGTAGGGAGAAAAAGCTATTCCGATAAGCATGGCGATATCCGAGAACCGATCGAACGTATGGTCAAGGAAATCGCCTACCTTGGATGTCTTTCCCGTATGCCTTGCAACCCTGCCATCCAGAGTATCCGCTATGGAGTTCAGGATTATGAAGAGGAAGGCCATAAGAAGGAACCATGAGTACATCCCGCCCCCGATCTCCGAGGTCCAATCGTCGGAAAGACCGTACATGATACCTGCGGATACCGCAAATACGAAGGAAAGGGCGGAAAAGACATTGGGGTGAATGAAGGAAAGCGCTTTCGTTACAGGGTCGAAGAAGAGGTCCAGTGATCTCCTGTGACTTTCTAGTACCATTCTTCCATCACCTCGAGCCAATCAACGCTACCTGGTCTGTATTGCATGTGATCGTTTAATCTTTTTCCATCATAGGCCTCTATCAGATCAAGTATCCTCATGCTGCATTCTTCTTCACCAAGTCCCGTGCAGTCAATTTCCAGAACCACCCTGTCCCTATCTCTCTCCTCGATGGCTTCGACCAGCACGGTTCCGACGGCCTCCGCTTCAACGTTCTCCCTGATCTTCGATGATGGGTAACCCCTTTGCTTCAACCTATCTTCAATGATAGAGGGGTGGAGCCGCATCACGATGCACAGGTCCCAGGGGGCAAGGTATGATAGATGACCATCGATAATGATCCTGCTTTCATCTCTCCCCAAACTCCCTGCAAGATATTCTCTGGCAGTATCTATTTCAACTTCGAGCTCCCCGCTTTTTTCATCTTCTTCGAACAGTCCGGAAGATCTCAAGTGGTCAGACAGGTCCAGGATATCCCACCCCTTCCCGGAAAGGCGGCCCACAGCAGTGGTCTTGCCTACACCGGGTGTTCCGCAAATGGAAACGATCATCAGAAAAGACCTAAGTACTCATCATTTATTAACAATGGCAATGCAAATAGGTATCAAGCGTAAAGTGAAACAGGTCATGGTCCAATATTTAATTATCATAGGTCAAATATATTGTCTTGTGTGGGAAAATATTAAAACCAGACCATTGGTTGGTGGACCAATAATAAAACAGAGGATCATTTGATGACTGGGAAGAGCAAGTACTGTGCTTCAGGTGCAGCGGTCCTTTTCGTCCTCCTTATGCTTGTCCAGCCCATGGGCATTATCGACGGGGGACCTACCAGAGCCTCTGGTACGGATATCGTCGTCAGCTCCATCACCTCCCATTCCGAGGGACAGATCATAGCTCTGGAGGTCCAGATTGTATCGGTCGTGATAGAGAACAATGGAACGATCGACCATTTGGACCCTGTCAAGGCATCCTTGAACATTTACTATCCGGCAAACAAGAGTGATATGTCCCTGGTCCACAGCAATACGACCGATCTTGGAACGTCCCTTTCATGGGTCGGGAACCAGACATCGATCTCGTTCCCGAATTGGATGCCTCTCGAAGAAGGTTATTACGCGATAAATGTCTCGGTCGATGCATTTGATGATCATCCGGGTAATAACTCAATTAATATCACTGTCAGGGCCATTCTTGGAGACCCTGTTGACTTTGAAATATTTGTCGAGCCGGAAAGCAGAAGAATGAGACTGGACCCGGGCGATACCACGAAGGACCCTGGAAAATTCCCATACAGGTTCCAGGTCCGGAACGACGGAATAGATCCGGACACTTTCATAATTGACATCACATCAGAATGGGTCATGCCCGGATGGGCTACTTCGACAGGTGTTGTCCTACCTGGAGAACGTTCTGCCTGGATGGAGGTGGATATCGAGGTCCCCGATGGCGCGGTTCCCAACATAGATATTGACGTGCTGATCTTCAAGGTGACCTCGACCAATGACCCAAATGTCGAAAAATACGTGACGGTGAACACAACGCTGGTGGAGTATGCCAGTGTCGATGTTACGGTGATCTCGGAGAAGACGAAGATAGGTTATCCCGGTGGGGACTGGGTGATATTTGACTTTCTCGTGACCAATACGGGAACCGATTACGACAGTTACGAGCTGGAAGTGAATGCAAGACCTCCGAACTGGATCGCACGATTTCCGGGAGGCTCCACGAAG
>JAYEPK010000523.1:0-1855 GCA_034723935.1 Thermoplasmatota archaeon | reverse complement strand
TCCGGGTGACGCGAAGGTGCTTGCAACGAAGAGGATAGGAGCTGTCTCACCTGCAGCTCTTCCAATGCTCAGGATTATCCCTGTAATTATTCCCGGAAAGGCTGGAGGAAGAACAACCTTCCAGATGGTCTCCCATTTCGTCGCACCAAGGGCAAGACTGCCCTCTCGAACGCTCCTTGGAACGCTCTTCATGGCTTCTTCGGTCGTTCGAATTATCGTTGGTAGTATCATCAAGGATACGACGATGATACCAGCCTTGAGAGAAATACCCATTTCAAGAACGATAACAAGGAAAGCCAGACCAAAAAGGCCGAAGACGATGGATGGGGTTCCATTCAGATTATCGATACCGAGTCTGATGATCTTTATGAAACGACCTTCCTTTGCATATTCCGAAAGGTAGATCCCGGCCCCTACACCAATTGGCATTGCCAAGATGATAGAGCCCAGAACGAGATAGGCCGTTCCGATTATTGCAGGATATATCCCGCCATCCCTTCCAAGGTTCGAAGGTGGCTCCGAGAGGAATTCCCAGGAGAACACACCGAGTCCCTCGGAGATTATATAGAACAGAATAACACCAAGTGCCGCTATGGTAAGAAGTAACGTGCCAGTTATGATCACAAAAGCTACGATCTGTGATAGCTTTGAAGGAAGGAACCTTGTTCCAACCAATGATACAACCAGTATCAATGCGATCACTATACCAGCAGTTAATCCGAACCATGTGTTAAAAAGAACGAACACCACGCCCACCAATACTAGCCGAAATGCAACGGAAATGACCTCCTTCATGGTATCAGGGAGTACTACCGGACCATCGATATGGTCAACAATATGGCCCCTTTTTACGATCGAATTACCTGGACCGCGGTGGAGCCACAGGTGTGAGAGATGAGGAAGAAGCATTTTGTAACCGATGAACCAGATCAAGGGAACAGAGACTGCGATCATCCCATATACCGGACCGATCAGGTTATTGAACATTAAAAAAAGTAGAATTGAAATGATAGATGTGAGTATAATGAAGAGCGACAATCTCAGATTATCCGTAATTTTAAATGCGGGACCTGTTCTTTCCTTCTTGACAAGTCCCAGATGTTTGGCCCTTATCCTGCCCATAATATAGATCGCCACGGAATTGATGATCATAACTATGAAAAAGAGGATAACTGCAAGTGCGAATAGAGCGCTTTTATGTGTTCCGGAAGCTTCCCCCATCTCTATTCCAATAGCTGCAGTGATGGGTTTTATCCTTCCGAAAATATTCCACAGAGGTTCCGGGAGTGTTGCAGTGTTACCCGCAACCATCATTACAGCCATTGTCTCTCCAATGGCCCGACCCATGCCCAGGATTATTGCTGCGGTTATCCCGGAGATGGATGCCGGAACGATAACCTGGCTTATGGTCTGCCACTTTGTTGCTCCAAGGCCCAGCGATGCTTCCTTCAATTCCCTTCCAACGGAGCTTATTGCATCCTCTGAAACGGAGATTATCGTGGGAAGCGCCATTATCCCCAGGATTATGGAACCGGCAAGCCAACTGTAACCAATGGGAAGGTCAAACCAGTCCTCGAGCCATCCTTTGAGGACCAGTACACCGAAAAGCCCGTAAACAATGGAAGGAACACCTGCCAGCAGTTCAATGGAGGTCTTCAGAATATCCTTTATCCTGGGATGTGCCAACTGCGATACGAATATGGCAGATCCGATCCCGATGGGTATCGCTATCACCATGGCACCAGCTGAAACAAGTATAGTGGCAATTATCAGATTGAAAGCTCCAAATGATTCATCATAGAAACTTGTAGGTTTCCACTTGTTACCAGCAAGAAGCTCCCGGATGCCGATATCC
>JAYEPK010000522.1:0-1865 GCA_034723935.1 Thermoplasmatota archaeon | reverse complement strand
GCAGTCCCTCATTTGGGCCATTTTCGGTGTTCCCGGGGCAACAGAAGCTTCCGGAGCGATAACTACCACGACAAGATATGTGGATGCAGCAGGTTCGTCAACGTATACGACCATACAGGATGCCATTGATGATGCCAGTGATGGAGATTTGATCATAATTGCTGAAGGATATTACGAAGAATCCCAGCTCACCATAGACAAGAATAATATCTCGATCTCCGGGAATTGGACGGATCCCGGTGTCAGGGTCGGTAGTAGCCTATCGGGCCCTTCTGTCTATGTAGATGGTGTGTTCAATGTATCGATCGAACACATCAACTTCACCTCTTCCAGCTTTCAGGCCATGAGGGTCATAAATTCTGAAAATCTGCATTTAGGGGGATGTGTATTCTGGTCAGGAGGAGGGATGTCTGGTGCTTTGTCCATTGAAAAATCAGTGAACATTTCCATTGCCTCGGATATTTTCTACAATAATGCTGTGATGCATTCAGTAGGAGATAATAATCCCGCCCTGCGGATAGATAACTCGGATTCTGTCGGTATCTATTGGGCCCGGATGGAATCAAACGGTACTTCAGCACCTGCCGTTGCCTACTATGGATCATGCAATGACACATATATGCTAAGTCCTTATCTTCATGCGCAGGGAGCATCTTCTGATGCGTTCTTTTCCACAGGGGAGATCAATGGTGAACTGTATAATATTCATTGTTCATACACACATGACATGATCAACATCGATTCCGGGGACTTGAATGTTGTGAATTCGAACGTGCAGGAAAGTGATGTAGAGATCATATCGGCCACCCTCTCCGTTTACTTTTACAGACAGGTATATGTGGTGGATGAGAGCGATAATGCTGTTGAGGGTGTGGACCTGAAGTTGGAGAACGATCATGACGGTGTGGTTTATGCCACGTCACATTTTGGAGGGGCGGATCCTATTGATACGGAGTACTTTTTCCCTTTTGTAACAATGATCTTTCAGGGCCCTAACATGGATTATGGTGAGAATACGTTTAGTGTATACTATGATGGCGGAGAAGAACTCTTTGATAAGACAATTTCCAACGTGGATGCGAACACCACTGAATGTTTTGTTATAATTCTTCCTGGTTTCAGCTATTTCGAAGATGCGGTCAATGTGAGTGCTCAGACGATCTCCTCTACACAGATAGACCTCTCGTTCGATGCTTCACCTGGTGTGGATGTTTACTGTTATTACCTCTGGATCGATTCCGGTTCGGGGTTTGACGTGGGTACCATCAAATTCGAGTCAGGGACCTTTCCTTACCGGGACTTGATGCCCTCCAAGGAATATCGTTTCAAAGTGATCGCAATGGATGTGAAGGATAGGAAATCGATCGGTGTAGTGGTTTCCAACACGACACTCTCATGTAATGAAGATCACATCTCGGGGCATGTTGTCTACACAGGGGGGCCTCTTGATGGTCAGAATGTCACCAATGCGACTGCATTTCTCTACAATGAGACCATGGTTGAGATAGCAAATGCAACGGTCAACTCAACCACCGGGAGATATCTGATGGAGGGTGTGCTCTTCGGCTTTAACTATACGCTGAAGGTCGTTCCCCGGGATGCGGTGGAGAATGGTGGAATGGAGTCAGGTTACATCATCAACATGACAGCCCCCTTCAACCACGCCGGGGAGCTGGTTATGAACTTCAGTATCGATCACTATTCCTACACTCTCCCTCCACCAATGGAAGGAACGATCTCCGGGGCGGTCATCTACAATGGTGGCCCTCTTGATGGTCAGAATGCCACCAATGCGACCGCATTTCTCTACAATGAGACCATGGTTGAGATAGCAAATGCGACGGTCAACTCAACCACCGGGAGAT
>JAYEPK010000521.1:0-1866 GCA_034723935.1 Thermoplasmatota archaeon | reverse complement strand
CGTTATTTCATCGAGATGATATTTAAGTTTAATTCTCACATGAGAGAGGATATGGCCATATTTTCCGGGCACGCTATGATATTCAAATATCGGGAAGATCAGGGATCGGTGGAAGTCCCGAGGGGCCTTCCTCTTTTTCTGTCTCGACATCATCTTTCCGAACATCGGATGCACCTTCCGGCACTACCGCTTCTTTCGGAACATTATCATCTGCCGGGACCACTTCCGGAACCGGTGGTTCAATTATGGGTCCAAATCCCTGATCACCGGGTCCGGACCCACCGGGATCTTGTGGAAGGACCTGCCCATCGCCAATCAGTCCCATATCCTGCTCCATATCGGGAGCTGCCTGATAGAATGTCTGATCTTGATCATTATACTGCTGTGTCTGGTCATAGACCGGACCCTGATCAAAGCTCTGACCCTGATCGTAATACTGCTGTGTCTGGTCATAGACCGGACCCTGATCAAAGCTCTGACCCTGATCGTAATACTGCTGTGTCTGATCCGGCAACATGTCCTCCGCTACAATGGGGGCTGGTGGAAGTGCTTCCATGTCCGCAGGAGGCATCTGCTCGTAGGGCACATTGGTAAGTTGGTCCATGGATGTCGGTATCGGGGCCGCGGCCACCGGTACAGCCCTTGCTCCTTTGCGGTTCCTCATGAGGGAGAACAGGAATGCTGCAAGGGCACCAATCCCAAGTACGATGGATGCCAGAGCCGCGATCCATAGAAGCAGGTTCCAATCCTCATTCGGATCATCAGGGTGTTCATCTTTGTTAAGCGGATCATAGGACCTGTCAAACTCCTCGCCGTCCTTCCATCCATCAGAATCGGAATCTGGATTTCTGGGGTTCAAGTATTCTCCGGTCGATATGAAATACTGGAACTCCTCGAGATTTGTCATGCCGTCATTATCAGCATCCAGAACAGCATCGAGAGGATCATTTGGATCGAAACCGAACCTTAACTCCCAGTCATCATCAATGCCATCCTTGTCCTGATCGGGATCGGGAGGTGGTGCTGTAACGGTGACGATAAGCTCCTTGGGTTCCGAATATGCAAAACCATCCCATACTTTCATGGTAACGGTGAAGGCTCCAGCCGAGAGGAATTCGTGTTCGATATCCTTGAGACCGACCCCGGAGACAGGTTCGGAGCCATCTCCAAAATCCCACATATAGGTGAGAACATCTCCCTGGTCCTCATCCGTTGCTTCCGATGTGTGGAACTTAACAGTAAGATTGCCGCTTTGCTGCTCAATGCTGATATCAAAGATCTCCGGAGGATCGTTGACGTTCCCGATCGTCACATGGCATATCCCCCAATCGGCGAGCCCGGCGAAATCCACCACAGTAATATTGACCTCCCACTCACCGATCATCTCCTCCGCTATGGCCTTGAGAACAAGTCGTCCGTTGGACTGAGTGAACTCTATGGCCGATGAAGGTGTTCTTTGACCCAACTCACCCAGATCATATGCGAATGTGATGACATCCCCGGAATCGATATCAGGATCGTTGAAGGTGGGAACGATGTAGAGATACTCACCCTCGATCGTGGACCTCTCCGCCGGGACAATGATCGTGGGTGGATCATTGATATTATCGACACTGTAGATCAACCTGAACTGGTCCTCCCCACCCTGACCATCGGTAACGGTCACAACGGTCTCGAAGCCGGGGACATCTCCGTCACCGGGAATGAACCAGAGATCACCGGACGAAGAATTGAAACCATAGTTTACCCCCTCCATCGGAGAGGTAAGTACATCTCCAATATCCCAGGAGAACTCGAGTTCGTCCCCATCCATGTCCTGCGCCCTTACCCTGACCTCGACCATCTCTTCCTGCTCGACATCGTACA
>JAYEPK010000520.1:0-1869 GCA_034723935.1 Thermoplasmatota archaeon | reverse complement strand
GGAGGAACCCATATCGGTTACGATAAGAAGCTCGAACCCCCCTTCGATCTTTTCTATCTCCTCTTCCTTCAGAACACTTCCCATGGTGGTATGGAATCTCTTCCCACATCTGGACACAACCCTGGAAATGATCCCTGCCGAGCATATGCCATCCCCATCGTAATGGGAGATTATCCGTATGAGGCCATTCGTTGACTCTATCAATGCTGAAGCATCACCAAGTTTGGATTTCAGAGATTCGGGAACCTTCATCCATTTAAGTGGATCATCCATCTGTCACACTACCTTCCGGTAAGAAGCAAAGCTGATGCTATATAAAAACAAATCGAAATTTCGGAAATGAGATCGAGTTACTCTGAAGCGATAAGCTTTGCCTGGCGAAGCTTGTAGCTCCAGCCCGCGGGAAGGGTTCCGTTCTTTGAGTAATACCTTCCGAGCCTTCTTATCTTCGCCTCGGTAAGCTGAAGGGCCCTCTTGTTATGGACATCAGTATGGTTCTCGTTCATGTGCCTGTGCATCCTGACGGCCTTTCTGAGAAGGTTCATAATATCCTCGGGATAGTCCATCTTGACACCCTTTTCCTTGAGGATATCGTACATGGATATGCCAAGAGCGGTCTTGATGTCCGGGATGCCGTGGTTGTCCCTGAGCTCGATCCCGATCCTGGAGGTCGAGTAACCCTTGTTGTAGAGCTCGACTATGAGGTCTGTGACCGCTTTTCTGTCCATTTCCAACCACTCAGGCCTTCCAGTCCTGTATGGTTTCGTCGAGGAGGACTTGCCTCTCTTTCTCGCGTGCATCCTTGCCATACCGCATCTACTCCGTGAATTGGAGGAGAGCATTATACTTTTCATATATAAGTCTTGGTTATAACCTGCGGGGATGGCACTCCATGATCCTGCTCTGAGCCACAAAACAATCACATCTGCTTCTTTTCGTTCAGGGATCAACACATTCTTTTACGCAACGAGATCGACAAGGTCTGAATGAAGGTCTCATCGATCAAGAAGGTTTTATTCATTCATGATCTTTTTACGGGATATCAAGAAAGATGTAAAAGATCAGGTAAAAGCATCCGTGGTACCGCATTCTATCCCTATTTTCCCGAGAACAGAATAAATGATAGGAGTCCGGTGAAATTGAAAAAAGACAGAATAAGTAAACTTCATATCCTGGACCGATATTACAGACTCGTTAAGGGGTGAATTAATGGATGAATATGGGAAAAGCGAGTATGGATTTGATGATCTTAAGGCGGATCCCTCTCCAATAGAGAAAAGGAAAGGGTTCCCTGGCTGGGCAATTGCTCTGATCGTTGCAGGTGTTGTTGTTGTCCTCATTGGTGGAGTTGTCTTGATGGGAGTTGTATTTCTCTGGTCATCTAGCTTCACCGAGGTTGTCAATGAGAACGTGAATAACTTCATTTTGGACGGGGAGATCGATGGAACTGAAGACACTCTCACTTTGACTGTTCTGAGCGGAACGGTTGATTGGAGTGATTATTCTGTAACAGCGGATGGAGCCACATTGACCACTACATCTACATCATCAGTAGCAGGACAGGATGCAATATTCACTGGTGTTGGATGGGATCCAAAACCAGGAACGCTTTACAATATCAAAATGATCGAGATCGATGGAAACAGGATTGTGTCTGATATGGACATCACAGCAATAAATGGAATAAGCGGTTCACATGGGCCAAAAACAAAAATTGTAAATAATATCCATGGAGTTAGATTTTTCTTTTCCTCTTTATGAACATGCAAATGCTCTTCTCCATGAATATGTTCGTGAGTGTGTTCGCTGCCATTACTATGCATATGTATATGAGTATGAGGCCTATTTCTTATTGCTCTTTTAATTCCC
>JAYEPK010000519.1:0-8494 GCA_034723935.1 Thermoplasmatota archaeon | reverse complement strand
ATCGAATGCATGAAGGTAGAGAGTATGCTTGTCAGATGAGAGATCTTCGGTTCCTATTACGAAAGAAAATGCCCCACCTTCCTGGACATTGATATCCGTGACCGTTCTGTAGACAGCACTGTCGAACCTGTATCTTATCATATGTACTCCAAGGTCATCTTCGATCGTTCCTTCAATAAGGAGCTCTCCTTCCACCGTTGTACCGTTGGCTGGTTCGATGATCGAGATGGTTGGAGGAGCATTTGGCGGGTAGAGGGCGATCTCAATTTCAGAGACCGGTCCTTCCATAGTTATGGTGGATACCTCGTAACCCTCTTTCTGGACAACAATAGTCATCGGAAGGTAGGTGAAGGTCCCTTCTCTGGTTCTCCTGGATATGGGAATTATCTCCTCGTTCGTGTAACCGTCTGATCCTGTGGTTGTGGATAATATCCAGTTGCCATCATAATCTTGAATGTCCACGGTTGCACCTTCAATGTTGATCTCGGAAGTGTAGTTATGCACCTTTGCTCTGAAAGATAGGTGGTATTCCAGGAAGGAATCGTCATCCTTGATCTCTATGTTCGACGGGGGGAGGATATCAACAAGTGTCATGATGCTCCCACCTTCCATTGTGATCTTGTTGTTCCCTGAACTTCCAAGGATCGAATCCACGATGATGAGGTCACTTGAGAGAACCTCGAAATGAGAATATCCGGATCCCGTGAACAGACAGTCCTCGATATGTGCCTCTGAACTATCGGAATAGATGGACGAATAAGAGAGATCCCCGCTCCCTGCTCCATTGTTCACCATCTGGACATTCGATAGTTCAAGGATAGAACCATGGATCTCCATTGCATTCCTCTCGCAGTTCTCTATGATCGTACCTGTGAGTGTGGCCTCGGAATCTTCCATTTTTATTCCATCTACGAAACAATCACTGATCGTGGTGGAGGAAATGTCGATCGACGACCCGGAATAGATATGTATCGCGATCGTTGATCCGGAGATGGTCCCATTCCCGATCGTAATGGACGAATTCATGGACGCTATCTGGTTCGTATTGCTTCCCTGTGTAGAACTGAGCTCGAGTTCATAAGCGGAAAGATCGGAATCCTTCAAATATATCCCGTATGAGTTCGATTCAAGGATCTCAATGTCCGACATACGCAGTTCGGATTCAACCGCTCTTATGCTTGTCCCGCATGACAGCATGTGAACATCTTTCAGGTTCACATCTGCGACATTCAACAGATGGATGCCGTAGTAGTGCGAATTGATTATCTCTACATCCTCAATCATCAAAGAATTGGCAGTACCCAAAGGCCCCCTGACCTCGACACCGCTTCTGGTGTTGTTCCGTAGCTGAAGGTTCTTGAGGGCCAGGTCTCCCTTGTCAGACCAGATACCTATCATGGAACCTGTGATGGAAACATTTTCCATTATTGTGGAAGTGGAAGGGTCTCTTTCAAGGATATATATACCTCCCCATGGTTTTTCGGGGTCCAGAGGACCAAGCGAAATGATATCTTCTTCTGTTCCCATGAACAATGGTGGTGCGCTCAGGTTCAGTTTTACATCTTCATCGAAGAGTACCCTTTCACCAGGTCCCATGAAAAGGGGTTGTGTGGCCGGGAGGGAAATATCTGCAAGCACATGATATTCATCATCTTCCTTGAGGATCTTCGAGGGGAACTGGCTCACCAGATGATCCAGGTCTTTGTAACCTGGTGGGGTCCCGGCCTCTGCGGATTCCATTGCCATGGGATAGAGACCGAAAAGGAGGAACAGACCGATCAGCGGTATGAGCAACCTGGTCCGGAGCTTTGAGGTCTTTTTAGGAAAAAAGACAATGATTGACATATGGGGTCATTTAGCCTTACCCTTTAATTAATTTAACCCGGCGAACATCGAAGAACTGCCCGGGGTCGGACCGGGATGGGTTTATTTACCATATCTCTGTTCAGCGGTATACAAGATCGTTAATGGTGAGGTATACATATGGATAAGATAGTGGAATGTGTTCCCAACTTCAGCGAAGGAAAGGATATGGCGATCATCAAGGCCATATCCGGTGCTGTGGAAAGCGTAGAGGGTGTAAAGCTCCTGGATGTTGATCCTGGAGCGGATTTCAACAGGACGGTCTTTACCTTTGTCGGTTCACCAGATGAGATACTGGAGGCAGCCTTCCAGGCTGCCAGGATAGGGACCGGTCTGATAGATATGACAAAGCAGAAAGGAGAGCATGCAAGGATGGGAGCACTTGATGTATGCCCTTTCATACCGATCAAGGGGGTCACCATGGAGGATTGCACGGAGCTTGCCCGGAGATTTGCCAGGAGATACTGGGAAGACCTGGGGATCCCGATCTTCCTGTATGCAAACTCTGCGAAGAGATCGGACAGGATCAAGCTTCCGGATATTAGAAAGGGCGAATATGAAGCACTGGAGAAGAAGTTCAAGGACCCTGATTTCGCACCGGACTTTGGTGATCCGGTATTCATACCGAAGAGCGGTACCTCAGCGACAGGGTCCAGGCAGATATTGATAGCATACAATATCAATCTGAACACCAATGACAAGTCGATTGCCAGTAAGATCGCGGGGCAGATAAGGACAAGCGGTGTTCTGAAGAAAGATGAAAATGGAGAGAAGATAATTGGTCCGGATGGGAAGGCTGAAAGGATACCTGGTATATTCAAAGGGGTCCAGGCTGGCGGAATGATGTACAACGACGATATCGCACAGATCTCCATGAACATTCTTGATTACGGTGAGACCTCCATGTATGAAGTATATGACAAATGCAGTGAGCTTGCCAGGAATCTTGGTGTGGAAACAACAGGGTCGGAGATAGTGGGTCTTGTTCCTCTTGAAGCGCTGCTTTCTTCCGGAAGGTTCTATGCGGAAAAACAGGGCAAGGACATTGAAGAGGAGAGCGATCTCGTGCAGCTTGCGATCGATGAGATGGGACTCAGCCAACTCTACGAGTTCGTACCGGAGGAAAAAGTGATCGACCATCTCGTCAGCGAGGATGCCCTCCTGGGTAAGATGCCCATGAACTCCTTCATCGACGAACTTGCATCCAGTTCTCCTGCTCCCGGTGGTGGGAGCGTAGCAGCACTTGCAGGCACACTTGGCGCATCTTTGATAGAGATGGTTTGCAATCTGACCGCTGGAAAGGAAAGATACAGGGAAGCATGGGAAGAGATGGGAATGGTTTCCAGAAAAGTGTCAAAGAACAGGAAGCGTCTTCTACAGCTGGTGGATGAAGACACGAATGCGTTCAATGATGTGATCGCAGCCTTCGGAATGTCAAAGGAAACTGCAGAGGAGAAGGCAATAAGGTCGGCAGCTATCCAGAAAGGATACAAGAAGGCCATCGCAACACCCATGGAAACTGCAAGGCAGTGTCTGGAGGTCCTCGAACTTTCCGTTCCGGTTTCGGAGAAGGGCAATCCCAACTCCATATCGGATGTGGGAGTTGGAGCGGATATGGCCTCGACCGGAATGGATGGTGCAATAATGAACGTCAGGATCAACCTAGGGTCGATAAAGGACCCGGATTATATCGAAGAGAAGAAGGGACAGCTCGAGGAGATGATAAAGAAGAGATCAGAGCTCCTTGAGACCATCAGGAACAACGTGGGATCCAAATTGTGAGGTGACTCCATGGGAAGGATAGAAAGACTTACCAAGGACATCGATAACCTGAAAAAGGACATCGAGAAATACGAAGAAAAGCTGAGGAAAGCAAGGGACCTGCATAAACAGGGACGTTTCGACAAGGACAAGTGGACCAAGATCCGGCACACTTACCAGGAGAAAAGAAGGACCGCTCAGGTCACTATACGTAGAAAAGAGAAGGCCAGGCTTACCTTTGAGAAACAGGAGAAGGAAAATAGAGAGAAGAAGGAGACCAAATGACCCCCTCCCGGGAAGATGGTCTAGATCCTTTGAGGTCGGTACTGAATAGGTCCAGAAGGAATCTCACCGTGATCGCCCACAGGGCCAGGTCAGATGGGAACATCCAGCTGAAAGATCTGTGCGGAGCATCCGGAAGATGGGATGGGATATCTCGCCTGATCACCGCTTCCCTCTTTCTTAGTCACGATATGAGGAGGGACACCTCTGTCCATGTTCTTCTCCTCGGACCAGATGACCCACCAAAACTTCTGACCGTGAGCGGAAAGGACGTTTGCCATCTGAATCCTGATGAAAGGGCCTCCTCGGCTTTGATGAGAAAATGTTTGAAATGTGAATTGGGATCAAAGCACGGTATGCAGATAAATCCTTCCCCAGGGATCATATTGACCAGGGCAGACCTTCGAGATGTGATGTGTTCGATGTCAGGTCAGGTCATCATGATGGATGTCAATGGTCAGTCTTTTGATCCCAAGGGGTTTTTCAGAGAGAATGGAGATGAGGGTGGTTCTCATTTCATTCTCAGCGATGACCGGGACCTTGAACCCAAAGAGGTGGAATTGATACGGAAAAGGAGTGATATCTCCATGAATGTTGGGAAGGTGGAGCTTCATTCGAACCAGGTGATAACGATAATCCATTTTCTGCTGGATAGTTTCCATGATATACCCTGATAGTTGTGCGCGTGTCCGATATATTGATAAACTCCGATATTGTTAATATGAACATGCATTGGTCCTTTGCGAAGATGAAGAAGCGTTCTCATACCGGAAGGGTTATACTTGCAGTCACGATCATGTTGTCTCTTTCCTTCACCCCTTTTCTATCTGTGGATTCATCTTCTGCACCCGCTTACACCAGATCAGGGAACAAGGCCGTCGAGGTGGTTCTCAATCATACAAGAATAGTATCAGGGGGAATCTCCCAGTGGGGGCCGTTCTCTCTTGGGATCGTGAACAGGACCACGATCGTGGAGACGCGAATAAGGAACAATCTTGACGCTCCACTCTCCGGTGTCATCGTCAATCTCACGATCTACTGGTATAATGCGGCCGATGGTTTCTCCTTCGACAAAGGGAGGGTTATCCATAAGGATACCGCACTTGTTTCCCTCCCTGCTGGTAGTGGTAGATTATCAGGTCTCATTGAGTTTCCCTGGGTCCCTTCGTATGCAGGATCGTATATATTGAATATATCGACCCACGCCCCCGGGGATCCCAGACCCGTGACGCATTTCTTGTTGATCGGTGGATATCAATATACTACCGATAATCATAAACTTACAGATGGTAGATGGGTTGGGACCCAGTTCTGGAATGCATCGAGCATGGATGGTTGGACCACCTACACCGAAGGAGCGGAACAATCCACAAGCTGGCATATTAGCGATCACCTATTGGGAGACAACTACGAGGACCTGCATACACCGGATGGGGTCTTCTGGGTTGGAAACGAGACCAGTGGAATGTCACCAATAATTGGGTTATACAATCTGGTATCTCCGGTGATCGACCTGACAAGATTTGATCCAAACCCCTACGATGTTTTCACGAAAACAGTTCGGCCCCAGATATATTTGCTGTATCGTTACAGGGGAAATATTACGCCTAACGGGCCTCTTGGGATCGGGGGGATCTTTCATTGGATCAGGACCAGCGAAGATGGCCTGTGGGGAGAATGGGAGAAGATGAAAGATGCCAACAAGGAATGGATAAATATCTCTGGCAATACGAACATGCGCATATGGGACTGGGCCAAGAGGCCCGATCTCAACAGCAGTCTGGATTTCGTTGGCATCGATCTTGGCAATTACCGGGGAAAGGAGGTACAAGTTAGATTTGAATACAGGCCGAGTGGGTATCTTGAGAGTGGATATGTAATGGATGATATCCTGGTCATCGGGAAACACAGGGTGGATATAACGCCTTTTGAGGTTACGGGACTTACAGATGATGAACCGCAGGTTGAACCCGGGTCATTGGTCGATCATAGCATGAGCATCGTCTCCAGACTGACCTCGATAGATCCCGATATCGATCTGAGGATAGATTGTGTTGACTCTTCTACTTTCATAGACAAGGACCGTGATGTTCACATCTATCCCCAGATAATTGCTCTTGAAAAGGATGATGACCGCACCATCAGGATCAATGTTTCGATAGATATCCCCCGGGATGCTCCTTTTGGGCCTGGTTGGATCAAGGTAAGATTGGTTGCAGGAGGTCTTGTAAAGGATGTGATATTCAGATCCAATATCCTTTCCAGAAGGTCCCTTGAAATGACTCTTGGCGGGGAAGTTGATGGTGTTATTGGCTCAGATAACATTAAACAGATATATCTTCATATCTCCAACAATGGGAATGTAAAGGAATCTTTCAATGTTACGTTCGTTCCAATGGATGATCTGGTATTCAATGGTCCGGTTGGTCAATATGATCTGGTGTCTGACCAGCAGAGATATATCAATGGATCGATCAATGTCATGGAACAATCTATCGCCGGGAGCAAGATCGGGTATTTTATCCTTTATTACGGTATGAGGGCCGACATCGAGACCTTGAGGGAAAGGATAGCAAGTGATGATATTGACACTTCCTGGAAGATCCTGAAGGTCGAGTATGATCTGGTTCAGCAGAATTCCATTCAACTTTATGCATCATCTGCCGAATCTACATATGTCTCCATAGCGGATCCTCCTGCAGACGGGGTGGGGGTCTACAACTACGACCTTATCGTTCACAATTCCGGTAATGGTAAAGATGCTGTGTCATTTGGCATCAGCGGATGGGAGGATCGGGGTGATATAGTTATACGCTATCCTTCCGATCGCGTTCTGGACCCCGGGGAGGTTCGTGTGATCCGGATTGATGTTGAGATCAAATTTCCGATCCCCTGGGGATTGTACAATTTCACAATAACGGTATTCTCATCCGGGATGGAGGAGGAGAATGATAATTCCATAACCATGACAATGTCCGTTGGAAGAGCAACTATCACCGAAGGGATATTCCTTTTGAACGGGTCGCTAAATGTGGACCCGAAAGAGATCATTCTTGGAAGAGAATCCCTGGTTTCTTTCCTTGTAAGGTCCTATGGCCTGCTGAATCAGGAGAATTTCGTTGTCAACCTATGGGAAGATGGAAAGGTGGTGACAACGAGGCAGCTGAACATCTCGAGATCCCAGGATAAAGAGTATCAGATACCATGGACCTTTGGTACTCCGGGTGAGCATGTGATAAATGTGTCTCTCTCGGAGGAGATCGACCCTTCCGATCTCAGCGAAGAGATATCGTTTTCTCTTAGCACCAGTGTCACGGTAGGTCATATTGAACTTTATATCGGTGAGATCTCGATCATGAGTGATAATAGGGAGGTTGACCCCTCTTGCATACTCCCGGGGAATCTGGACATCATTGTGGAGATCGGGAATTCCGGGGATGCAATAGCAGATCTGGCAACGATCGTACTCGAGATCCTGGACCCTGCAACCCAGTTGGTCTGGAACTTGACGCTCAACCTTACTGAGATCGCTCCGGGCTTTACCAAGGAACTCCTGTTCAAGAACCTGAAAGTTGGATCGAACAGGCTTTTACAGATCAGTGTCTGGATCGATAATGGGGATAGGTGGAGAGAGATAAGACAGGATGATGATCTCAAGACCTTTGATATGGATGTGGGAGAAGAACCTCCGAAAGAACCTGTTTGGAGGGAACCTCTGGTTGGAATAGTGACGATATTGCTTACACTCATTGCGGTGTCGATACTGTTCTTTTACTTGATGAGAAAAAAACTGTGATCTCGTCCTTGATCTTGTTCGAGGTGGTGGCCGTAGTTGTTTCACTGGTTCACAAAACATATAAATATAAGTTGAAAGTAACCCTCGCAGGTATCCATTAGGAGTGTATCCAAATGGCAAAAGGATTATTTACTGCCAGAAAGCTGAAAAAGGACGCCCAGAAGAGCCGATGGGACGATCGGTATTACAAGAAGCGTGTTCTGAAGCTTAGAGAGAAGTCTGATCCTCTCCAGGGAAGTTCACAGGCTCGCGGGATCGTTCTTGAGAAAGTTGGTGTGGAGGCAAAACAGCCAAATTCGGCGATCAGGAAATGTGTGAAGATCCAGCTTATTAAGAACGGAAGGCAGATCACGGCCTTTACTCCCGGGAACGGAGCTATCAATTTCATAGATGAGCATGATGAGGTCATGGTCGAAGGTATAGGTGGCCGTATGGGTAGGTCATATGGCGACATCCCTGGTGTGAGATATAAGGTGATCAAGGTCAACAATGTGTCCCTGGATGAGATGGTAAGGGGCAGGAAGGAGAAACCGATTCGTTAAGGGAGGAATGGTCATGGCGAATGATAAGAAGGAAACTGAAGAGAAGAAGGAAGATGTTCCTGCTCCGGAGAAGAAGGCCAAGCCCTCCAAGAAGGAAGATGTTCCCGCTCCGGAGAAGAAGGCCAAGCCCTCCAAGAAGGAAGATGTTCCCGCTCCGGAGAAGAAGGCCAAGCCTTCCAAGAAGGAAGATGTTCCCGCTCCGGAGAAGAAGGCCAAGCCTTCCAAGAAGGAAGATGTTCCTGCTCCGGAG
>JAYEPK010000518.1:0-1899 GCA_034723935.1 Thermoplasmatota archaeon | reverse complement strand
CGTTCCGTCCCAGTGGTACCACTCCAGGTCCCGGAACTCGTTCCAGACATGGTCCTCCGCGGAATTACTTGTCGCCACCACCGGGATAAGGGCCGCCCTTGCAGCTGCACTCCTCATGTCCTGGTACTCCCCGCATCTTCCGATCCCCTTCTCGTAGATCCTGACCGGCTGAACGGGTCTTTCCTGATTGGAAGTGAACTGCATGGAACTGCTTATCCATCCGTTCACGGCCTTTATCGCATCAAGTGTGGTGTTCTTTCCACGGAGGGAATCTTTCAGGAGTGGTTGTCCTTCCTTATTGTGAGAGAAGAACCATTCCCGCCAGAACTTGCCAACGGGGGGAGCTGTTCCGTGGTTCCGGTCAAAGGGAGGATCGCTTGTGTAGTCGTATTCGGGGTCCACGTATGTCGGGAGCTCGTCCCCCAGCTTGGGGTGGACCACGAACCAGTAGTAAATGTCACGGGGTAGCTCGACCTCGCTTCCGTCCGCCTGCCTGTAGGCGAGAGTTGTGAAATTCTCCTTCTCGACGATCCTCACATAGTCAAGGTACTGATCATGTTCGTAGATCAGTTCCGCATTGTGCGTGAACATCTCCGGGAAGAAGTTGTCATCTCTCAGGGTCTCGGGGGTGGAATGGGCGATGCAGAAGGCGATCTCATCTTTGAACCTCTCTTCCGGAGCATCGATCATCAGATGACCGAAGGTCTCCTGGTCTGTGCTTGAAAGCAGTCTGAACTTGTGTTCAAGGTCCGTTACCATCCATGCAGGGGCCCCGGAAAGGGCCTGTTCGGCAGCCGGATCAAGCTGTTCTTCCGGCTCCGGGTCGATCCGGAGCCCGGACGGGTCCAGGGTAACGATATGGTCATCACCGGGGTCTATCAGCACCTCTCCCTGAAAACTTGCAAGCTCTACTTTCTCGATCAGCGTTCCGCTGTCGTTTCCGTCATCGATCCTGTCGCCTGCAGAGTGGTCGGAAAAGGGAAAGTTCAGAACGAGGAGCATCAGAACGAGTGAAACCGCAAACCTGGAACATCTCATTAGCATCACCCTGCCTGGTACGGTACTATATCATCGATCGTTTATAGGTTTTCTTGATCGAGCCGATAAAAATTTTTACAAACTGTAAGGATGTCCCGATCCTGAATGGTATGGGACTACATATCCCACAGTAAACTATATTCAGATGATCGATGTTTTCGATCCGGTCCCAATATGAAAGAGCAACCAAAATACAGCGGGATATTCCAGTACATCGTCGAGAACTATCAATTCCCGGACAAGAGCTCCCCGGAAGAGGAATTCCAGGAAAAGGACATAGAGGACCAGTACGAGAAACTGGACGGTCACGTGAACGAGAAGAGGTTCCGGTTCGGCTCCCTGGAGGATGCGGCAGGTGTTGTAAAAGAGTTTGCCATTGGGGCAGGTGCTGACCTTGTCGGCTTCACCAGGGTCAAGGACGACATGAAGTTCGAAGGCGCCGATGTTCCGGGTGAATATGCAGTTATACTCGGATATGAAATGGACAGAGAGGTGATACAGACCGCTCCCGAACCTCCGGCAGGCAGGGAAGCATTGAGAGCATACTGGAGACTGGGATATATTGTCCAGAAGGTAGCGGAGTTCATCAGATATCTCGGATATCCGGCGAGAGGACATCAGGTCAGATCCTTTATCAAGGATCCTCCGACGGTCCTTCTTCCCATTGCAGGTGTGCATGCCGGACTGGGAGAGGTCGGAAGGATGGGATTGCTGATAACGCCCGAGTTCGGTCCGAGGGTGAGGCTTGGAGCGGTAACCACCGACCTCGTGCTCCCGGACAGCGGACCGAAGAGTTTTGGTGTGGAAGAATTCTGTTCCCACTGCGACCTCTGCATGGAAGGTTGTATGGGAAATGCGATC
>JAYEPK010000517.1:0-1901 GCA_034723935.1 Thermoplasmatota archaeon | reverse complement strand
CGACGCTATCGCTGAGATCAAAGAACTCCTTATTAACGGGGTTGTAGAACGAATCACCATCGGTGTCCCAGAGGATCGGAGAGGTCCCATTTAGATACTCGTCAAGGTTGGACATGCCGTCCGGATGGAGGATCCAGATATCCTTTTCATCGAATCCGTTCGTATGAACTCTTCTCAGGTCCATGTCACGATCAGCATCGGTCGGGACCAACGGATCTATCAGGGTTCCTGGTCTGTTTATAGGAGACGGGATTGTCATATTGTACATTCCAGCTTCCTTTGAAAGATCGAAGATCAAAGGGTGTTGGGTTGGTTCTGCTTCAAATATGCTGATGTTCTCATCGAAGAACCTCTCCTTTAGCTCCCTGGCATAATGTATCTCCCAGCCGTCCTCTATTCCATCCCCATCCGTATCCGATCGGGATGGATCGAGGGTTAATGGTATTAGTTGCTCTCTTTGAAATGGGTTATATGTATTGTATTTCATATTGATCGCTTTGCAATCCAACATATGCCACCCGCCAAGTCTTCCGATCTCCCTCCAATCCTTTCCCGGGTCCAGGCCGCCGAAGACAGGGTCCATCGGATCGAAACATCCCATCTCGGTGTCATACTCGACCCCGCCAACGTATTCCCGGAGATTGAAGAGCTTTTCCGATCCCTCCAACACTCCATTTCCGTTCTCGTCGAAACCGTCTCCGTCATAATTGTCGAAGGCATCCTTTTTCAAAGGGTCCGGAGAGCTGATAGGGTAGAAGATGTTGATAGTGGTCATATGGAAGACCTCCCATCCGTCTTCCATTCCGTCCTGGTCGGAATCCGGGTCGAACATATCGGTCCCGTAGATGTACTGCTCTTCCATGTCCGAGATCTTGTCAGGCCAGGGGACTTTCTCTCCATTTATGTATATGAAGTCGGAGTCGGCCTTTGGGATGGTGGTCGTCTCCTTCTGTTCTACCCAGGGCCAGGGCACATTGTTGATGTCCGCATCGTCCACTGTTAAGAAATGGAGAGATACTCCTCCCAGAATAACCGAATTGATCAAAACAGCTGCAACGACAATTATTCTGTATCCTTCCCCGAACGGATCGATCCCGGACATCAAAGATCTCCTTTTTTCCATTTCCTCATTATCCACCCGGAACTGATTATATAACAAAGAGTTACTCATGTGGAAGTCCACTTTCAAATATATGGGTGAATTTAGGACCAGGCGGGGGGGTACTTGAGCCCGCCCCCCGCCAAACCCTCACCAATAAGTTTTTTCAATAATGTGTTCGTTGGATGTGAAAAGAGGTCACTATATGTCCAGCAAGGTTTTTTTCGCGGATCTTAAAGCAAAGTCCGAAAAAGAGAACAGGACAAATAAGGTCAGAAGGCTCTTCGACGAAGCTGGCTTTGGAGATATCATTTCCGAGAAGGACCTGACAGCGATCAAGATACATTTCGGGGAGCGCGGAGGAGATGCTTTCATCAATCCGATCTACGTGAGACAGATTGTTGAGAAAATAAAGGAGATGGGAGCAAAACCCTTTGTTACCGATACCAACACTCTCTACAGGGGGAGCAGGCACAATTCCGTGGACCATATAGAGAACGCCATAGATCACGGTTTCGACTATTCCGTTATCCGGGCTCCGATCATAATAGCGGACGGGATAAACGGAAAGAATGCTGCATGGATAGGTATCAATAAGAAGCATTTCGAGAAGGTGAGGATAGCGGGTGAGCTGTTCCACAGCGATTCAATGATAATGATGACACATTTCAAGGGACATGAGATGGCCGGGTTCGGCGGGTCCATCAAGAATCTGGCGATGGGAGGAGCAACGGCTTATGGAAAAATGGATCAGCATTCCGTCCGTCCCAAGGTCATCAAACGTAAATGCGTCGGCTGCGGA